>NZ_LYSO01000007.1:0-121090 GCF_001728935.1 Pseudomonas sp. AP42 | reverse complement strand
ACTGGATTATTATCCATGGGCACAGCACCGTCCTCGATATATCGAGCCAGTGCGCCCCAGCGCTTGAGGCTGTAATCCAGAGCTTTGGCGATAGCCGAGCCTTCGGGCACAAGGTCGCGCTGGGCCAGCATCCAGGTATGCAGTGCGTCGATAAGGGGCGCCGCTTTTTCCTGACGTATTCGCCAGCGATCCTCGTCGGTCATTTCCCGCGCTTGCCGTTCGATTTCATACAACCCGCCAATCGCGTGCAGCGCCTGTTCGGCCAGTTGGCTTTTGTTCGTCGCATGCAGATCGAAGAACTTGCGGCGGGCATGGGCCATGCAGCCGATTTCGGTGATGCCTTGCTGAAAGCTTGCTTTGTAGCCGGCGAAATCATCGCAAACCAGCTTGCCGTTCCATTGCCCAAGGAAGTTGCGTGCATGCTCACCCGCACGGCTCGGGCTGAAGTCGTAAACCACTGCTTTAAGTGCCGAAAACGGCGTGGTGCAGTAGGCCCAGACATAAGCACGATGGTTTTTCTTTTCGCCCGGCGCGAGCATCTGCACTGGGGTTTCGTCTGCGTGAATCACGCCTTGGGCAAGTACCGTTTCACGCAGCGCGTCGACCAAGGGCTGGAGTTGCACGTCGGTTTGGCCGACCCATTGCGCCAGTGTCGAGCGGGCGATAGCTAGGCCGGCGCGGCCAAAGATTTTCTCTTGGCGATACAGGGGTAAATGGTCGGCGAATTTTGCCACCATCATGTGCGCCAGCAGCCCTGCGGTCGGTATGCCCTTGTCGATTACCTGGGCCGGAACCGGTGCCTGAGTCAGCGTTTCACACTCGCGGCAGACCCATTTCCCGCGCACATGCTGCTCCACGGTGAACACGCCCGGCGTGTAATCGAGCTTTTCGCTGACGTCTTCGCCGATCCGCTGGAGCTGGCATCCGCAGGGACCTTGGGTGTTGTCTGGTTCGTGATAAATCACGGTACGCGGAAACTGCGCAGGCAATGGAACACGCCTGGGCTGCTTGCGTGGCTCGGCCGGCGCAGCCGGCGGATTCAACGCCTTCAGCTCGGCTTCAATGGCCGCGATGTCTGTGTCGAGCAGGTCATCGAGCAGGCTGCCTTGAGCAGGGCTTAATTGCTCACTGCGCTTAGCAAACTTGTTACGTTTGAACCAAGTGATTTCGTGGGTGAGTTGCTCGATGATGGTTTGGTCGCGGTCGTTCTTCTTGCCCATACTGTCGACTTGCTGTCCGAGCGAATCAACCTGGGACAGCAACTGCGCCGCGAAGGCACGCAGTTGGTCGGGGCTCATCTGATCGAGATTGGGCGAGGAAGTCATGCCCTGGATTTTACCAAAGCAGGTCGTTTGCGGCAGTAGGCCAAGGAGCTAATTACAGCTTTTTAAAGCAGTGTGATTACACCGCCAGCCCCAACACGCTGCCAAGGTAGGCCGAGCACCAACGCTTGAAGTTGCTCGGTATCCAGCTCTATCTCGCAGCCTTGTCGAATGCCGGGCCAGTGAAACTTTCCTTGGTTCAATCGGCGAGCAGCCAGCCAGACTCCAAACCCGTCATGCACCAGCACTTTCATACGAGTGGCGCGGCGGTTGGCAAACAGATAAGCGCAGTGCGGCTTCGCCGCACCGAACACCGCGATCACCCTGGCCAGCGCAGTTTCAGTGCCGGCACGCATCTCCATGGGCTCGGTGGCAAGCCAGATGGCGTCGATGCGAATCATTGCGTGAGTCCACGGACAAAGCGGGCACAGCCTTTAGGATCAGACGTTGGCCATTTCACTGACATCGATTGCTCGCCAAATGGCAGCTCAATAATCGCCGACCCTTCTGCCTGCCGTTTGGGTGTAGCTCTCAACGGAACGAAAGCCGGCAACGCCGCTGGCGGCTGATCTCGGTAAAGCGGTAGCCACTTGCGGATCACGTTGGCGTTGATGCCGTGGCTGATGGCGACGCTGGATAGGGTTGCGCCCGGTTGCAGGCATTCCTGAACAACCTGGGCCTTGAAGGGTTTCGGGTAAGAGCTTCGTTGGCGCATGGAAATCCTGACGTTAAGGGCGATCGTGTCCGCTTAGAAATACGCGGACACCATCGCCCTTAATGCTGGAGTTCGGAAGGTGACTTCCCCAGCCGCTTACAATCCGACGGGTCGGTGTTGCTATGGTCGATCAACCACCGCCAGTCGAGTGTTGAGAAAAAACGAAAGTTTCATCGAGACCCGCTTACGCGGCGTCAGCTAAATGACCGGGCAGGTGCTGATTTTCGGCTTTTCGTTTAGGGGGACGCTGGAGCGACTTTGCCTAACGGTTTCGATTATAGGTGCGACGCGATGCACTGCACGTGAGGGCTGCATGACGCTACGCCCTAGAACCCCATACAAGAGGTGCCTCAGTTATGTTGACAACCGTCAGCTGTAGCCAGGCTCGCCGGCGACTCCGACGCCTTATTGCGCTGGTGGCCCAGGGGCACAGTTTCGTCATAACCAAGAACGGGCGAGCAATTTGCCGGTTGGAGGGCGCCGAAGCGATACAGGTTGATCATGGCGCCTCTTGCAAAGCCTCACTGTGTAGTGGTCAACTAATCCCGGACACGACGTTAAGTTTTTCCTCGGCCCGCGCTGGGGCCAACCCATCGTTGAATTGATGAGGCCTAATCCAGTTGTAGCGATGCATCAAAAAATGGCTAATATCGCGCTGTGCTTCCTGCGCAGTTCGATAGCCCACGGTCGGTATCCATTCTGTTTTCAAGCTGCGAAATACGCGCTCCATCGGTGCGTTATCCCAGCAGTTTCCTCGTCGGCTCATGCTCTGGCGCATGCGGTATCGCCACAACCGCTGGCGAAAGAGTCGGCTTGCATATTGCGATCCCTGGTCCGAGTGGAATAGCAGATCCGAAGGCCTGCCACGCTGCTCGTAAGCCATATCCAGCGCTTTGATCACCAGCTCAGCGTCTGGCTTTTCCGACAGCGCCCAGCCCACGATCCGACGCGTACAAAGATCCAGGACGACAGCCAAGTAATGCCACTTTCCTTGCGCCCATATGTAGGTGATATCGCCGCACCAGACTTGATTGGGCGCTGGCACGTCGAACTCGCGGTTCAATGTGTTCGGGATATCCAGTCTTTCTACTGTTGCTCGTTTGTAGGCATGGGAGCCGGGTTGTTTGCTGACTAAATCAAGCTCGCGCATCAAGCTACGCACTTTGAATCGACCGAGTTGCTCACCGTCTTCACGCATCAGCGACAGGATGCTGCGACTGCCCGCAGAGCTGCGACTTTGCGAGAACAGCTCACTGACGCGACTTCGCAATCGAAGCCGTTCAACATCGGGCGTGCGCCGCCGCAGGCGCTGGGCGTAGTAACACGAGCGCGTGACGTCAAACACCTTGCACAGCCAATCAACCGGCTCATGTGCACTCAACTGGTCAATCAGCGCGAACGCTCGTGACCTTCCGACATCAAGAGCGCGGTAGCCTTTTTTAGTATTGATTTCTCTCGCTCAAGCCGAGCAATCCGGGCTTCCAGCTCCTGAATTTTTTGCTGTTCCGGAGTCAGAGCCTTGCTCTGCGGGGTGATGCCTTTATGTTCTTTCTGAATCTGGTCAACCCAGCGGCGCAATGCCGACTCACCAATGCCGAGTGAACGGCTGGCTTCGATGTAGCTGTAGTTTTGTTTGAGCACGAGGTCGGCAGCCTCGCGTTTGAATTCAGGAGTAAAGGAGCGGCGTTGTTTGGTCATCTGACACCTCGATCTGGCGAGCATTCTCGCCTAAATGGGTGTCCGGTTTCATTAGACCACTACAATGGTGCTTGACCAGGTGTCGTGTTATCGCTGCGCGCGCTTGGTAAAACTCGCGCGTGCCATGGCTGGCTTCGCCAATCAGTACCACCTGTGCATCGCCATAACGGTCGAACATTGTTGCAAAGCTTTCGCTGGCAACATCAGGTAGCGGCTCCGCTGTTTCCTGTAGGACTTCGATAAGGTTTTCCATAAGGTTCGCTGTGTTCAACCGTAAGAACGCCCTTCGATTACAAACCATTCGCCAGGGCAATCCTGGTGAACTCTCCCTTTTGCTGTTTGTATGATGGAAAACAACGAGACAAGAGGGTTCCAATGAATCGAAGAACGGCTTTCACCCGTTTTCGTTATTTCTGTCGCGGCGCGCGTAATGTGGCATCAGGTAGGGACAGATTGCCCGTACGCCGTTCTTTCCCCGCATTGACCACTGCCCGCGCCACGTTTCGTACTTCCTCATGCAATTCCAGCTCGGTTCGTCATGGCTGGTAGCGTAGGGATGGTAGTAGCCGATATAGCGATCCAGGCAAGCCATTTTCCCGGCGTCCACAAATCCCATCCAGTCGCATAAGGCTCGGCGCACACCTTCGGTACCTGCCACGTCACCATGAACCACCACACCGTAAACTCGTCCTTCGAGTGCTTTGGATAGGACCAGCCATCAAGCTCCAATTGTTTCGCCATGGCAGCGTCCTTGCCTTGAGTGGTTGTGGGAGCGGGATTGCCGCCGTCGGCGCGGACTAGTCGATCGATCATCAACTTCAACGGACTGGGCGCCTGATACCAGTAGACCGGCGTGATCAGCATGATCCCATCGGCGCCGACCCATCGCGGATAAATGACGTTCATGACATCACCCACCTGGTCGAGCGAATGATTGGGATAACAGCAGCATGGCCAATGGCATAAGGGCATGGCAGTAGAAACGCACCCTTTGCAAGGGAAAATGCGTTGACCGTACTCGGACGTCAGCAGGCTGAGATCGAGCAGGTCGGTATGAATACCCGCTGCTTTCAGTTCACCTTACGCAAGGCCCGCCAGACGCCGGCTCTTGGAAAGCTCCTTTGGGCAGGTCCCGTCGTTGCGTGACGAGCCAGGGACCAACAACACACGAGGCGGTGAGCTACGCAACGGGCAGCGGCCCTGCTCGAAATGGCGTGCTGTCGGCCAGATCTCCACATCTGACTGACCGGTAACCCTTTCGCCGTGAGCGTATGCATTGGAGGCAAGAGAAAGATGCGAGTTCGAGATTTGTATCGGTCCCCCGCATTTGGCATGGACCATACATCGTTTCAGATGAACAACCGCTCGCTCACAGGCCTCAACCGTTACACGACGGTGGAGGTATCGCCATGTACGAGGACAGAAAAGCTCAAGCGCTTGCAAGCTGGCACAAGCTGATGGAAAAGCCCGAAAGGCATATGAACGCACAAGAGCAGTACGAAGAATTGCTTCGTTTGGCAGAGATTTACTTTCGAGAGGGTTTCATTGACAGGACCGAACGAAAGCAGCTAGTCATCAAAGCCACCAGACGTTATGCCGAGGCAGTGGAAGGGGCCATCGCTGCAACCGGCCTTTAACGACACTACAGCACCTGATCTTTTTCACTGTCAAACGAAGAGGTGACTGTCGTTGGCGCTGTCTGGGCTTCCAGTGCCTCTTTCAAAACGTTTAAATGGGTGAAAAGGCACTTTACAGATCCTTGCGGATTAGCGGGGTCGAAGGCGATTTTTCCGCTCGCAATTAGCGCCATCGCCAATTCCCATGCTCGTTGCGAATCGTCCATCATCTGTTTTCCTCTTGGTGAAGTGCGCTGTCGCAAGCCTCCATCAGCTTCTGAACAGGAAGCGGCGGGAAGTTTTCATTCAATAAGGTCAGATGATCCAAGGCCTCGCAAAACAGGGTTTCAGCTTTCCTTCTGAGTTGGAGATAGCGTTGGAATTGCTCGCTGTCCAGATCCGGTTGCTCGAGCAGTTCGAATGCGGAGCGGCTGATGGCATTGGCCTCATCAAACAGCTTTTTATTCTGCTCCATCGCCAGGCAGCGACACGCAAGGAGTTGGGCATTGGTGTATTGAGAATGCATGGGTGCGGTCCTGTTTGTTAGCTCCTGCTCATACGCTGTGCGGCAGGAAGCTGAACCTAGTCATATATTTTCGGGCGGGTTTCACCCTCCGGTAAAAATTGTGACCGCTACGTTGCAAGCCGGTATCAAAGAATATCTGTTTAAAAAATCGATGGTTTTATCGGATGCCAGGCAGATAAAAAACTTGTTTTTTGATCGCTTCAACTTTGTAGTTTTTTTCCAGGCCAAGGCGATAGCTGTCGAGGGTTCCCTGACAGCTATCGACCCAGGAACAACCTCATTAACGTTGGGGCATCAGTTTGACTTTGATCCAGCCGCTCTCACGTTTATCAAACGACTTGAAGGCTTCAATGGCGTCAGTCAGCGGCTCTTTCTGGGTGAGTATTTTTGCCGGGTCTACACGACCAGCCAAGGTCATTTCGATCAACTTGGGAATGTACTTGCGATGGTGGCAGTTGCCCATGTTCATGGTCAGGTTCTTGTTCATCGCCGCACCGATGGGGAAGGTGTCGAAGCCTGGTGGATACACGCCGATGATCGATAGGGTGCCGGCCTTAGCCAACCCTTCGATGGCCCATTGCAACGCCTGAGCCGGTGCATCGCCCGGTTGCCATTGGGATTGTGAATGCGCCTGGTGCGCATGGTTGGCGTCGATGCCTACGGCATCAACGGCACGGTCCACACCTATACCGTCCGTGAGGCGGTGCAGCGTTTGAACCGGTTCTTCCTTTTCGAAATTTATGCACTCGGCGCCCAGTTCGCGGGCGCGCTCAAGTCGGTCCGCCAAGCCGTCAATAGCAAACACGCGGCCGGCACCCATCAATTTCGCACTGACAATGGTAAATAGGCCAACGGGGCCGCAGCCGAACACTGCGACACTATCGCCATCCCGGATTTCGGCCATCTGCGCGCCAAACCAGGCGGTAGGGAAAATATCCGACATGGCAATGGCCTGGTCATCGGTAATGGCCTGCGGAATCTTGATCAAGCCGATATGGGCGTAGGGAATACGAGCTTTCTCGGCTTGCAGACCGTGGAACGGTCCTGTGCCTTTGGGACCGCCGAAAAACGAGGTGCCGGCCTGTTTGCCGTGAGGATTGACGACATCGCACTGCGAGAAATAACCGGCCCGGCAATAGGAACAGTTACCGCAAGCAATGGTCGAGGGAATGATTACCCGATCACCCACCTTAAGGTTCCGTACGTCATCACCCAGTGCCTCGATGATCCCGACACCTTCATGCCCCAATATCGTTCCAGGCTGCATGTCGGGGACGGTGCCCCGAATGAAATGCAGATCCGTCCCGCAGATGGCTGCTGCCGTAATTCTCACAACGGCATCTGTTGGTTCCTGAATTACGGGATCGGCCACATCGTCCAGCCGGATGTCACCCACGTCATGAAATACGACTGCTTTCATCATCCACCTCGCCATTGGTTTTCAGTTCAGTTGTCTAGCAATGGAGGTCTTGGAAATACGAAAGGTTTATTTAATTAAGATGACCCTGACGAAAGGAACGAACTCTTGAGGCACGCCGGTTACCGGGTCGTGCCCGGCGTTGGACGTGAAAATTAGCGAAGGGAGTAATTGGTCTCGAGATCAATCAGATAAACCACTGGTCGACCTAGACGAACTGATGGTTAAACCGGCGCTTCTACCTTAGTAGGTGAATGTCACTGTTAACTAAGAGGATTTGATCATGCCGCGCGGTGATAAAGACAAATACACAGACAAACAGAAACGTAAGGCCGAACACATTGAAGACAGCTATGAGGCCAAGGGTGTTTCCAAAAACGAGGCAGAGAGCCGTGCCTGGGCTACCGTGAACAAACAATCAGGTGGCGGTGAGCGTAAGGGAGGCTCGGGGCAGAAAACCAGCGAAGCGGCAAAGACAAAGGCTCGTAAATCGTCAGGCCGTCGAGCGGCAGTTAGCCGACAAGGCGTGGCTAGAGCTGGTCAGCAACTCGAGGACATGAGCAAGACGGAATTAATGAGCCGAGCGCGAAAACAGCAAATCGCTGGACGCTCAACTATGCGTAAGGCTGAGCTAGTCGAGGCTTTGCGCCGAGCCAGTTGAGTCAGGATCCTGAGCCTGGCGAGTTTATGGATTGGACTCAGTCACAACTCCGATGGTGATTGTGATGGGGTTCGTTGTTGCGGCTATAGCAGTTGGAAGTTGTACAAAAAATTGGAGCGTGTACAGCTGTTTTCTACCAGTTGTCCGATACTGTTTCGACGAGGTTGCACTTCGCTTGTAGGGGTCTAGTTTTGGACACTACTGACCATCATAGGGAACGGGCGGGAGGGCTCTATGAGACTTCGAGGCGACATCTTCTGGGAGTGGGCAGACCCAGAGCTCCACTGTAGAACACATGATGAAACTCTTAATGATGGGACTCACATCGACGTACAAGTTAGGCTTTCGCGCGCCGGCGAAACGCAGATGTTCATCGGTATTTATGCGCCCGATGGCATGGCTTTGCATGAAATGGCGGTTGACTCACACCCTGGCGAATCGATGACCAGAGTTCTGGCTTGGGGTGTCGGTCGAGCTCGGCAGTTGGCTGCTGGTGCTGGTGCTGGTGGTCCGGCGATTCGTAAATCAGCGTCCTCGAAATAGCGATCAACCTTGAAGGGTGGAGAGAGCAGTAAATCGCCAAAATAGACAGTTCGAAAAATTCGGCTTGGAACTCAATTTCCCGTAACCGACTGTCCGACCGTTCGCAATGAAATGCTCAGTACTGTCACACTGATGTCATGTGGTGCGGGAACGATCCCGCCCGCTCACCAAAATATAAGTGTGACGTCATGCCTTCGATTGATGATTTTCGCTTCACCGCCCACCATCTTTTGCTCGATCTCGATGCAACTACCAACCATCTTATGATGCTAGTGGTTTCAAGCAAGGTTTCGGGAAGCCAATGGGATGAAGCGGTGGCTCGACACAAGAATGCATATGCTGCGTGGGCTTCCATCGTAACCGGCGTTCAAACGGATCCGATGCCTGCTTTAGACGCTCGCCCGGTAGATGGAAATACACCCTCGGCGGACTAACTATCGGTGCAGGTACTTTCGGCGATCAAGGAAGATGCTTTACGAAGAAACGTAGGTATTGACCTCCGCGAATCTGTACATGCAATCGGTCACCTTTGCTCATCGCAAATCACGTCGAACGCGGGTTGTCGAGGATGTTAAATTTTAGACAACTCTTTGTGCAGCAATTCTATGAGGGTGGCCGCATCTCTGTCGCCGCATACGCTGGAAAAGACAACATCGACTCGTTTGGCGTGTGCTCGTAGTTCGAGGACAGCACGGCACTGAGCCGATCGCCCAACAGGTCCCAAGCGCGCTTCTTCTCTTCGGCATAGTCGTGATGCAGGTAATGGCGTCTTACCCGCGAGCCGGCCAGCACATGATTTTGGCAACGATCGATAACGTCCAGGCTGACACCTAAGGCCTGCATCATGGTGGCGCCGGTACGGCGCAGGTCATGCGGCGTCCAGTCGCCGATTTGGCCATCGGCCAGCACCAGGGTATCGTCATGACGCCGTCTGGAGAGGGCCTTGCGGTTTTTGAACCGGGCCTGGCGATCGCCGACCTGTTTGCTCACCACTTTCACGTCCACATGCCCATCATCCAGCTTGTTCGGAAAGCACCACTGGGAGTCTCCCGTCAGGGTCTTGAGCTCCTGAAAGAAATGCAAGGCGAAGGGGGAGAGGAAGACATGGTGGTCCTGTTTCTTGCCGCGGGAGCCTTTGACGTTTTCGCTCGGGAGGAAACAGGTCTGCCGCTCCAGATCGACATTTTTCCATTCGGCCTGCAGTAACTCGCCAATCCGGCACAGCGTTCCCAGGCTGATCCAAAGCGCGAGTTGAGTCTCCTTCTTTAATGGACGAATACCCTCGTACTTTTGGCCGGCGGGGAGGGCGTTGTAATCGGCGGTCATTTGCTGGAAGCGGTTGTGCAATTCCAACAGCTCAGCTGGGGAAAGGATGCGGCTTCTTTCCGCTTCGTAGTCGGCAGGGATCAATGGGGAGATGTCGACCAGTTCAGTCGGATCGCCCTCAACCAGTAACGCCCGCCAAGGTTGGCGCTTTCTGGCCCAACTGAACATTTGATTGAGGTCGGCGAAGAAGCTGATGGCTTGCCGGTGAGCGCCGCGGTTGACCACGGCCCGGATCAGCGCCCGAACATCATGCTCGGACACACTACTGACTGACGTCTTGCCGAGTGCTGGGTAAAGGTCCTTATTAAAGCGTCGTTGCAACTCGGCATTGCCGTCTTTACGCGCGACGCCATCTAACAGCCACGCCTTGGCCAGATCCTGGACGGTCAGCGTTTTCACCTTCGTCGTTTTTACTAGTTCAGCCTCTACGTTAGCAGCGGCGTATGCTTGTGCCTTGGCGGTTTTCTTTTGCTCGTTGGGATTGATCTGCTCATCGATGAGCGCACGTGCCTGGTTGCGTGCTTTACGGATGTCCGTCAGGGATTTGCGCGGCCAGGTTCCGCAGGCGTACTCTTTGTTCTGGTCGCCCCAGCGATACCGATAGAAAAAGCTGACCGACACACCGTCCTTACGGACTGAGATTCGACCGGCGAGATTGCCATCCTCCCTGAGGATGCGGCCGGCATCATTGGCGGTCAGCGACTCGAGTTCTTTGATGGTAATTTTGGCCATGAAACGGACTCCCCCTACTTTTACCCCCACAAAAACGTCGGCTCTTGATGGACGTTACTGGACTCTCGTAGAGCAGAACACCGCTGGAGCTCAAGTAAATACTAGCTTAGAAAAATCCAGAGTGAAATTTTGGAGTCTTTCTAGAAGTATGAAAAAGGAGATGGGGTGCTAGGGGTCGAGTGTTCGAATCACTCCGTCCCGACCATATAATTCAAGGGGTTGCGAGATTTTATCTCGCGACCCCTTTTTATTTCTAATCGTTTTTACCCCTACAATACGACTGGCTCTCAGTGGAATCCTCACTGTTGGCGCTGATTGAAAACTGACCCACAAAGCATCCCAAAGTGAGGGCGTGGCTGGGAAAACATAAACGCTTTCATATGCATTTCACCCCGACGTCCAGCTCGTGGATGACATGGTTGAACGCTTTTTTCGGGACATTACGGTGTATTTGCGTGATGGCAACTTCAGTTCAGTGCGCGAGCTGGAGACCTCGATTACCACCTTCCTGGCCCTGCGCAATGCGCAACCGACTCGGTATGTCTGGAACGCAAAAGGTGAAGACATCCTGAACAAAATTCAACGCGCCCGGGAGGCACTGGTCACAGGCTAATGAGTGAATTATTTTGAGAACAGCACACTAGGCCGCTTAACGTCATGCACGGTGCCGCCGCCGGTCGTGTCGCAGATACCATTTCACGGTTTCATAGGACAGCACCAAGGCCCGGGCGATCTTTGGTTCGGGAGTGCCTGGGCGAGCAGGCGCAATAGTGCTCTCTCACGTTTGTTGAGGGTGTTCACCCCGGCGGCAGCTTCCAATGCACTGCGCTGGATTTGCCTGCTGACTCTCACTTCCCGCAACTGCACCGGTTGCCGAAGTGCCAGAAGGCGCTGGCCATAGAAAGTCAGCATCGGGTCGAGGTTTTCGTTCTCGGCGATGCGGGTAAGCAAGTTCAAAGCTGACGCCTGACCCCTGATCACCGAGGCTGACACGACCCAAGCTCAACATACGCTGGAGCACTGCAAAGATACTGAATAGTCAATGCGCCGAGTTTTGCAGCGCAGTCCGGTGGTCGGGATGAGCGATCTGCAACAATTTGCGGGTGCGCTGATCAAGCGTCAAACCGCGTAAATCGGCTACGCCATGCTCGGTGACGACAATCACCGCATCGCTGCGGGCAACGGTGACGGGGCCGCTCAACTTGGTCACGATTCTGCTTTGTGCACCTGCGGTGGAGGGCAGGGCGATTATCGGTAGGCCGCCTCTTGAAGCGCGCGCACCGCGGATAAAGTCGATCAGCCCGCCGACGGCCCCGATGTAACTGCCCGCGGCACACTCCGAATTCACCTGGCCAGTCAGGTCAACCTCGACCGCTGAGTTGATCGCCACCAGTTTGTCGAGACTCGCCAGGACGTGCGCATCGTGGGTATAGCGCGTCGAGCGCAGTTGCAGGGACGGGTTGTTGTGCGCGTAACGGTGCAACAGGCTGCTGCCCATGAGAATGCCACCGACGCTGATGCCGCGGTCGATCGGCTTGCGTTGATTGGTGATAGCCCCGCTCTGCATCAGCCTTGCGACGCCATCGCCAAGGCTGCCCGAATGCACGCCTAAATGGCGGTGCTCAGCCAGCGCACTCAAAACGGCATCGGGTATGGCGCCGATGCCCATTTGCAGAGTGGCACCATCTTCGACCAGCCCGGCGATGTGGTTGGCGATCTGGCGAGCGCTTTCGCGGATAGGGCTGACTGCGTTCTCCATGGGCGCCCGGTCGGAAAACACAATGGCATCCAGGTCGTCGTCAGTCAGGGTCCTATCAGCGTAGGTCCAGGGTGCCTGGGCATTGATTTCTGCGATGACCAAGCGCGCGCTGTCGAGTGCTGGCAACAAGTACTCGCTGGCAATGCTCAGGCTGTAGCGGCCCTCGGCGTTGGCAGGCGCCAGTTGCAGCATCAACACATCGATGCGCAAGGCACCGCTGGTGATCAGCTCGGGCAGCTCGGAGTAGTGGCTGGGCAGTACCTGCAATAACCCGGCGTCCGCCAGTTCGCGATTGGCGCCTGCGCCGCAATAGGAGATGAAATCTACGCGGTCCGCGTGCTCTGGTTTGCAGGTGGAAGTGTTGGCAATGCCCAGCATCACCCGGAATCTGCCTATCTTATGTCGCTGGGCCATCAATGCCTGGGTCAACGGCAGAGGCTCTGCGTTGGCTTGGCCCCACATGACGGTGTCACCCGGTTGAACGAGGCCAGCGAGGTCCAGCGATTCGAGGTGCAAGAGGTGTGGCATCAGGCGATCTCGGCAACAGCCAGCCGCGGCTGCCGTTTGGCCAGCCGAGGCTCGACGGAGGAGGGGAACGGCGGCGGCAGTGCCGCCGCGGTCGTTAGACGATTGAGGACGGATGTTTAGCCAGCGGCGTGACCTGGATGGTCATGTACGGGAACAGCGGCAGGCTCGACAGCAGCGCATGCAGCTCGTCATTATTTTCCACGTCGAGGATGCTGATGTTCGAGTACTGGCCGACGATCCGCCACAGGTGCGGCCATTTACCTGACTCCTGAAGTTCGGTGGCGCGTTTTTTCTCGGCGAGCTTGATCGCATCGATGGTATCGACAGGGATATCGCGCGGTATGTTGACGTCCATTTTTACGTGATAAAGCATTGGTTTTGCTCCGCTCAGATTTTGCTATTGGTCAGTGGATGGTCGGCAACCCTGGACGTACGATCGTCCGCATTGGCGTCCAGGTTTGCATCGACATCTTCCAGTCGTACGCCGCGCGTCTCCGGGAGCAGCAATACGGCGATGATTGCCAGGGCGTAGGCCACCAGGCAAAAGCCTCCGATTGCCTCAGCCAAGCCGAAACGCTCGGACAAGACCCCCACCCCAGCGATGGACAGCGCACCCAGGGACTTACCGAGGTTGTAGGAAAAGCCCATGCACGTGGTGCGGATGTGGGTCGGGAACAGCTCACTCAGGAAGGGGCCGACAACCGCGAAGATACCTGTTGCGAAGGCGCCTACCGGAAAGCTCATCAGCATCAGCACGGTTGGGCTCATCGGCACCAGCATGTAGATCACGGTGAAGATCCACGCGCCCAGGCAGAACAGCAGCAGCGCCGGTCGCCGACCGTAGCGATCGGAGAGGTACGCGGTGAGCACGAAGCCTGCGAATGCACCAGCACACATGATCAGCATGGTGATGACGACCGGCCCCGGCTTCAGCCCGCGGACCTGCACCATCAAGGTCGGCAGCCACGCCATGATGGTATAGGCGGCGGCCTGCAGACCCGTCACCAACAGTGCGCCCAGCAGGGTCAGGCGGATCACGGAAGGGCGGAACGCGGAAAAGATCGAGGCTTTTTCTTTGTTGGCAGCCTTGGCTTCCTTGAAAATTTCCGGGTCCTTGACGTGACGGCGGATAAACAGCACGAACGCGGCCGGAATGATTCCCACCCAAAATGCCACACGCCATGCCATTTCCGCAGGCAGGTAAGCGAGCAGGGCGGTCATCACCACCGCAGACATGGCCCAGCCCACCGAGAACCCGCTTTGCACGAAGCCCATCGCCTTGCCGCGATGCTGAGGACGGACCACCTCGGCCATCAGCGCGGCACCCACGGCCCACTCGCCGCCGAAGCCCAAACCTTGCAGGGTCCGCACTACAAGCATTTGTTCAAAGGACTGGGTAAAACCGGCCAGCACGCCGAACAGCGTGAACCAGCAGATGGTGAAGATCAGGATCCGCACCCGACCGTAACGGTCGCTGAGGATACCGGCGACCCAACCGCCCAGGGCTGCCGAAAGCAAAGCGGCGGTGCCAAGGATGCCGGCCTCGCCTTTAGATATCTGCCAGACCGCCATGAGCGTCGGTAGCAGGAAGCTGAACATCTGGGCGTCATAGGTATCCAGCGCCCACCCGGAAAAACATGCCCAGAACGTTTTACGTTCTTGCGAGGAGCCGGTTTTGTACCATTCGAACATTTCGCTGTCCTTTATTGTTATTGGGCTTCTTATTGAAAGTACTTGGGCTGCGAGGCCGTGATCCAGCATGCAACAGTTAGCGGATGGCGCCCATTTGCCTTTGCAAAACCCGGCCTTCCAACCTGGCTAATGCTTAGGCATCGCGTGGAGAAATCAACAAATCTTGGGCCATGCTGGCGACCAGGCGGCCGTCTTGCCGATAGATATGGGTCATGTTAAGCCCTCTACCTGACAGGCTGCGCACGGCATCGTTGACGAACAGCAACCACTCATTGACGTTGATCTCCAAGCTGTGAAACCACAGCGTGTGGTTGAGGTTGCTGACGTAATGGTTTTGCCAGAGATCGAGCATCCCATGCGCGGGCGCCAGGCTGGCATTCAGCCAACCGTCGGACAGGTAGGCCAGCGCCGTATGATGCAGGCAGCCTTCGGCCGTGAGCGGTTGGGTCAAGCGCACCCAGTAAGCGATGTCGCGGCGGGCGGCGGGCTGCTCGAAAGCATCCTGATGAATCAAGCGGATATCGAGCAAAGGCCGGCCGCTGAAACCAAGCTGCACGGCTGCGCTGTCCGAGGCGTACTGCTCGGCCAGTTCGGCCAGCGTCGGCAGGCCTTCCGGTGCAGGCATTTGCATTTGCAACCGGTGCGGCTCGCCAGGCTCGGACTGTGCCGCCTGAAAGCTGGCGTTGGCGCTGAGGACCACCCCGGTGCCTTGCACGCCATAGACATGGCGGGTGGACAGGCGTCGGCCGTCTTGCAGCGCTTCGACGCTGTATTCGATGGTGTCATCTGGGCGGGCGCCCTGCAGAAAGGTCATCTGCAACATGCTCGGGCTACGCCCCGGCGCCGTTTGCGCTGCGGCCCACAGCGCTTGCCCCAGCAACTGACCGCCGTAGACCCGGCCATTGGCATTGATGTCGCAGGCATAGCTGTGCCAATTGTGTTGGCCTGCCGGTTCCAGGGTCAGCAACTCGGTGAGATCGCGCTGGTCCCAACGACGCCCACTGTTCATGGCGTCAGCGTCGCGAGTGGGCGATGGTCCATCGACGGCTGCGCAGTCGACGCGACTTCATGCGCGTTCAGCGCACTGAAGTCCAGCGGCACTTCGGTTACGTCCTGCAGGGCCAGCGGGGTGATGCCGCCGATCAACTCACGTACTTTTACGCCGGTCGCGGTGATGTCCAGGGTCGCCAGTTCGGTGTAGATACGACTGACGCAACCGAGCCCGGTCAATGGGTAAGTGCACGCCGGCAACAACTTGCTGCGACCGTCCTTGCCCAGGTGTTCCATCATGACGTAGACGCGCTTGGCGCCGATCGCCAGGTCCATGGCGCCACCCACCGCGGGAATCGCATCCGGTGCGCCGGTGTGCCAGTTGGCCAGGTCACCGCTGGCAGACACTTGGAATGCACCCAATACGCACACGTCCAGGTGACCGCCGCGCATCATGCCGAAGGAGTCCGCATGGTGGAAAAAAGCGCCGCCAGGAGCCAGTTCGATCGGTTCTTTGCCGGCGTTGATCATGTCCCAATCTTCTTCCCCGGGTGCGGCCGCTTGCCAGCGGCCCATGACGCCGTTTTCACTGTGCAGGAAGAAGTCTTTATCCAGCGGCAGGTGGTTGGCAACCAGAGTCGGCAGGCCAATACCGAGGTTGACATAAGAGCCTTCGGTGATGTCTCGGGCGACGCGTTGCGCCATGGCATTACGTACATTCTTGTCCATACCAATCATCCCGCTAGATTTATAGGTGCCGTCGCTACGGCGGCCTGGTCGCGACGCAACACCAGGTGCTTGACGAAGATGCCTGGCGTAACGATGGTCTCGGGGTCCAGCTCTCCCAGCTCGCAGAAGCGCTCAATGGAGGCAATGGTGTTTTTCGCCGCCATGGCCATCACCGGGCCGAAGTTGCGTGCCGTCTTTCGGTACACCAGGTTTCCCCAGCGGTCGCCAGCCTCGGCCTTGATCAAGGCGTAATCGACGTGAATGGGATACTCGAGTACGTAATCGCGACCCTCAATGGTGCGGGTCTCTTTACCTTCGGCCAGCAACGTGCCAAAGCCGGTAGGGGTAAAAAACGCGCCGACACCCACGCCGGCAGCGCGCAAGCGTTCTGCCAGATTGCCTTGAGGCACTATCTCCAGTTCGATGTTTCCCGCCCGGTATAGCGTTTCGAAAACGTGCGAGCCGGTCATCCTCGGGTAGGAGCAGAGAATGCGGCGAACGCGTCCGGCCTTGAGCAGTGCCGCAAGCCCGGTATCGCCCTGGCCTGCGTTATTGCTGACGAGCGTCAGGTTGCAAGCGCCCTGTTCAATCAGCGCGTCAATCAGGTCGTCGGGCATACCTGCGCCGCCGAAACCGCCCACCGCGATGGTGGCTCCGTCGGGAATATCAGCCAAAGCCGCCTGGACGCTGGTGGAAAGCTTGTCGATCATGGATGGAGTCCTTGTTGTGAATCTTGCGCCGTTACCGCCAGAGTCGGGATAGAGACGGGTACAGGCAGACGAAGCGCCGGGTGCGTGGCCAAGACGCTTCGACTTCCTGGTTGGATCAGCTTGCCCAACCCGGCCGCCAGCCACAATTTCGGTGTTCGGAAGGCTTGATTAACCGGTGGTTAACAGCCGCCCGACCTTCACTCAGACACCCGCCACGCCGACTGTCATGCCGCCACAGACATACAGCACCTGACCGGTGACGAAGCCGCTGCGGGCGTCCAGAAAGAACGCGGCAGCCTGGGCAATATCCTCCGGTAAACCCAGGCGCTGAACTGGCACTGAATCAATGATGGCTTGCGTGCACGGGCTGTCTGGCGGATTGGCCCGCTCAAACAGTTCGGTGCGGATCGGCCCGGGGCCGATCGCGTTGGCCGTGATGCCAAAGCGGCCCAGCTCCAGCGACCAGACGCGGGTCATGCCCAACAATCCTGCCTTGGTAGCGGCGTAGGCACTGCGCAGTTCCTTGCCCAAGGCCGCGCGTGACGACATGTTGAGGATGCGCCCGAAACCGGCCTCTTTCATGCCGGGCAACAGCGCTTGCATGCACTGCAACGAACAACGCAGGTTGAGCGCCCAGACCTGCTCCAACTCCTCAAGACTCTGCTCTTGCGCGTTGTTGGGACACACCCTGCCGACGTTGTTGACCAGCCGGGTGATGGGACCGCCGCGAAGCGCTTGTTCCAATGCCTGTGCGGTGGCTTCAACGTTGCTGAGGTCAGCGATCAGGCCATCGCCGATACGGTCGATCACCACCGGTTCGAAACCGTCTTCGATGCAACGCTGCGCAATCGCCGCGCCAATACCTGACGCGCCGCCAGTAATCAATACGCGTTCTCTGGACATGCTTGTACTCCTTTGAGGGGTTCTAGACGGTGGCAACAGGATTCAACGGCGAACCAACGGCGCCCGGCAGGCGCAAGGGCGGGGCGGTCAGCAGAAAACGATAGCGCTGGTGGGCGCGCAACCATTTGGCCAAGGGCGTGAGGTGCCACAGTTCGCCCAGATGAATGCCCAGTTTGAACAAACAGTGGTGGTGCAGCGGCATGACCGAACAGCAGCCATCGCCTTGCCCGTTGGGGAATATTTCCACCGAGTAATTGTCCGCAGCGATAGCGACCAATCCACTGTCAGTGATCCATTGCAGGAGGCGCTGGTCATTACCGTCCAACACGGCTCCGAGTGCCTCCAGGGCCTGGGGATCCGGGTTCTTGTTCATCCCGAGCAGCGCTTCGGCGTAACCGGTGTGCAGGCAGACGATATCGCCGGGTTCGACTTGCACTTGGTCGGCGTCAAGCACGTGCATCAACTCGTCGTAGCCGATATGGACACGCGCGTCACCGTAGTGATGGTGCAGGTCAATCATCACTCCGCGGCCTTGCACGCAAGTTTCGGCCATGCGTTCGATGCCCAGGGCGTGGGCACATGAGGTGCTGTGCGGAGCAATCGGCCCCTCGACGCCACAATCGGCAAGTTCACTTGGGCCAACGACATCGATACCCGCTGCGTATCCGTTGTAATACAGCGGTTCAGGCACGCCGTCGCCGTCCGCGTCGAACAGCGCGCCAACGTGCGAGAGGGCGTCCCATTGAGTGGAATACTGCAAATGCAGAATGGCCAGGTCGTCGCTCAATACATCGGGGCGCCCGGCCTGGATGCGGTCATACTGATAGTTCATGTTGACCCCGCCTTTACGCAGCAACGGGCGTAAAATCGGTGGCCGGCGGTTGACGTTCATGGCGTTGCCGCCCGGGTAGTCCAGCGGCAGACTCAAGCAGAAAGCCAGGCCTTCTTGGACCTCGGCGATGCCCTGTAGAACCTTGTCCGCGGTCAGCAGGTTGAGGCGACCCTTCTGGTCGTCGGGGCCAAAATCCCCCCAGTTCGATCCTTCGGGACGATGTTTCCAGCGGTGATGGAACATCTGGCGTTCCTCAATATTGTAAATTTCAAGCGGCCGTCAGCCGCCGACAGGCTGCGGGCCCGCTTCGCACAGGCGCTTTGAGCATCGGTATCGTTTGCTCGACTGCGGCGTGTCAGTCGTGGATCAGCTTCCGGGGGCTGCGGCTTCGGAGGCGTGGCACCATTCGATCAGGCTGTTGGCAAAATCCCGGGCGAAAGATGAAAGCCCGTCAAAATCCTGAGCACAGAGCTGGAACGTGCGGATTGCCCAAGGGTCGAGCAGGGCGCATGAACCGATGTTCTGCTGACCCTTGAGCCGGGTAAATCCAGCCTGGGGCACGATGGCAATGCCAGCACCTGCCTCGACCATTCGGAAAATCGCATCAGAACTCGCGACTTGTACGCGAATCGTCAACGGCGTGTGCAGTGCGGCGGCGGCTCGGCTCAGGAAGACGTGGATAGCACTGCCTTCGAGCAGTGAGACAAACGCGTATTGCAACGCCTCTTTGAAAAACACTTCGCTGTTGGTCAGTATCGGATGCCCAAGCGGGGCAATGACCATCAGGCGACTGGAGACCAGCGGCACGCTTTGCAGACCTTCGGTGACCACGCTGCCAGAGACGATTCCGAGATCCGCGGCGCCATCGCGAATGCTGCGCACGATATCGTCGCTAAGGCGCTCGCGCATGTCGATGTGCACGTCCGGGTGAGTCTTCAGATACTCGCCAACGACTGGTGGCAAATATTCAGTAATCGCCGTGGTATTGGCCAGCAACCGCAACTGTCCCTTCAAGCCAATGGCATATTCCTGGAGGTCCCCAGTGAGCAACGCAAGTTGCGCGAGGATCAGTCGCGCATGTTGCAGATAGGTTTTGCCCGCGTTCGTCAGCGTCACTCCTTGCGGTGAGCGTTCGAGCAGGCGCATGCCCAGGTTGTCCTCCAGGTTCTTGATGCGGTTGCTGGTCGCCGGTACCGATAGAAAGGAACGCTCGGCACCGCGCGTCAGGCTGCTGGTTTCCGCGATGTTGATGAACAAGCGGAAATCAGTGATATCAAAATGAGTCGCCATCAGTGCTCTACTTCTCGGTCAGGGGTGACCCAAGGTAGTGGCAGCAGCCATCGTCTGTCCACGGATGAACGGCGCCGTGTTCCCGGCGGATTTACCACTGCGCCGGCTCGAACAGAAAACCGTTGCCCTGGCGGCGCACATACCCGCAGTGAGGTTCGCCAAAATGCACTGGCATGATCAGCGCTTCCCGATCAGCGGCGCGGTTGAGAAACTCCATGCGTGTCGTGCGTGCGGTGTCTTCCCAGATGCAGTAACCGGAGTTGACGTCTGGCCTGACGATTTGAATCGGGCTGTGCAGGATGTCGCCGCAGAACACGCCTTCCTCGCCGCCAGAACGAACGCGGAAAACCACTTGTCCCGGGCTGTGTCCTGGCGCTGGCTCGACCACCAGGCAATCGGCAATTTCCTGCGGTGCCTCCATCATCACGCCAAGCCCTTCATCGATGATGGGCATGACACTGTCAAAAAATGCATCGCCGAAGACGTCGATGACGTCCGACGCCTTGTTCTTGCCTTCCTTGCAGAACAAGAAGTCTTCCTTGGGAATGTAGTACTTGGCGTTAGGGAATGTCGGCACCCAGCGGCCGTCTTGCCAGCTGGTATTCCAGCCCACGTGGTCGGCGTGCAAGTGCGTCATGACGACATGGGTGACTTTTTCCGGCGCCGCACCGGCAGCGGTCATCCATTCGCGGACCAGGGTATTGAGCATGTTCATCCGGGCAATGCCGGCACGGGGCTTGAAGTTGCCGACGCCCGTGTCGACCACGATGATGTTGTTGCCCGCGTGAACCACCCAGAACTGGATGGTAACGATCAATTTATTCATGTGTGGCACCCAGTGATTCGGGGCCATCAATTCGCTGTGCTCTTCAAGTACGCTGCGATCGATCGAGGGGAACAGAAAAGCCGGATCATGGGTCGGCCCTGCGTATTCGAGGATTCGCGTGACTTTGATATCGCCGATCATGCGTGACTGCATCATGGGGTGTTTTTCCTTTTCTCGTATAAGGCTCAGTCAGGCAGCGTGTCCGCTGGTGGCAACCCGATGTTCCGGCTGGGCCATGAATACCTGGTAAATCTCGGCGCCAGTACGGCCCTCAAGAATGTAATGATCGAGCAGTGCACTGACCCAACGCGGACTCTGTACCGGCATAAAGTGGCCTGAGGCAACCTGTAGCGCTTCGATATGGCTGGCGAAAGCGGCGAGCCGGTGGATTTCTGCAGGGGGGCGCAGGCTGTCGTATTCACCGGCAACCAGCAGTGTCTGGAGCGGCAAGCGCGGTAAATCGCTCTCGAGTTCCATGCGCGCAAGCATGGAGAAGATAGCGGCAAAGCTGTGCGGGTCAGCGCTTAGCCAGCGCAAGCTGAACCGTTCGAATTCGCCAGCGTCGGTGCGCAAGGGTTCGGGCCAGGTCTTGTCCAGAAGCGCCGGGATCAGTGTGTTCAAACCTTGCAAGCGAATCGCCTGGGCGCGTTCCAATGTGGCTTCCCGGGCCGCGGGCGCCACGCCGCAGGCCGGCGCCATGCCGATCAGGTGGCTGACTCGCAGCGGGTGGAGGGCTGCAAAACGAATGGCAATGGCAGCGCCTACAGCGACCCCGGCCAGGGCCACTGGCCCTTGAATCTGTAACGCATCCAGCAGCGCAGCCAGATCGTCAACGTGCGCGTCGAGATCGACTTCACCAACGATCTTTTGCGAAAGTCCCGAGCCGCGCACGTCGTAGCGCAGGGTCTGGAATTTACCCTTGAGAAGGCCGCAGACCTGATCCCAACTTTCCACGGCGCCGCCCATTTCATGAATCAATACCAGCACCGGGCCCGTCGTTGGGCTCAGTTCGTACCTTAGCACTTGATCATTTGCCTTCAGCCACTTCATGTTCATGCCTCGTTCAGACGCGCTCGAAGATCGCGGCCATACCCTGGCCGCCGCCGATGCACATGGTTTCCAGACCGTATCGCACGTCACGGCGACGCATTTCATGGAGCAGGGTGGTCATGATGCGCAAACCGGTTGCGCCAATCGGGTGGCCTAAGGAAATACCTGAACCGTTGACATTGACCCGCTCGATATCCTGCATGTCCCAGGCGCGCAAGACCGCCAGCGCCTGCGCGGCAAAGGCTTCGTTTACCTCGATCAGGTCCATGTCGGCCAGGCTCAGGCCCGTGCGTTGCAGCAGTTTGGCCACTGCGGGCACCGGGCCTATACCCATGCGTGCCGGTTCACAACCTGCCGAAGACCAATCCACCCATCTGGCGATTGGTTGCAAGGCGTGGCGTGTTGCGTATTCGCGAGAGACCACCAGGCAACCTGCAGCGGCATCATTTTGCTGGCTCGAGTTGCCGGCCGTGCAGATCCCGTCCGGCAACAGAGTGCGCAGGCCAGCCATGGTGTCCAGGTCGGCGTCAGCGCGGATGCCTTCGTCAATGCTCACCCGTTCGCTAGCGCCACGTTTGCGCGGTACGTCCACGTCGATGACCTCGTCGGCAAAACGTCCTTCGCGCCATGCCGCTGCTGCATTCAAGTGGCTGCGCACGGCGAAGCGATCCGCTTCGTCACGCGAAATGTGGAAATCCTGAGCCAGGTTCTCAGCGGTCTCCGGCATGCCCGAAATGCGCCCGAAACGGGTCTCGGGCTGTGAACGCTCGCGGCCTCGTTCCAGGCGGTCATGCAGTTTCACACTGCCGGCGCGCGCACCCCAGCGCATGTCGTTGCTGTAGTACTCGATGTTACTCATGCTCTCGACGCCAATGACCATGACGGCCTCGGCATGGCCGGTCTGGATGCGCATCGCGGCATCGGCCATGGCTTGCAGACCGGAACCACAACGACGATCGACCGTATAGCCGGGCACTTCTATCGGCAAGTCGGCCAGCAGAGCGGCGTAACGGCCCATGCAAGGAGCTTCGCTGTTGGCATAAGACTGGGAAACGATGACTTCATCCAGCGTGTCAGGGGCGATATTCAACCGCTCCACCAGCGTTCGAATAACGGTCGCCGCCAGGTGGTCGGCAGTCAGTGAGGCGAGAGCGCCGCCAAATTTGCCGATAGGCGTCCTGAGGGGCGACACGATCAATGCGTCTTTCATCACGCTGGTACCTTTTGTTATGGGCGTGTGCGGCTAGGTCGATTGAGCATGGCGCTGGTTGGCCGCCCAGACAATTTCGTTTAGCGAAAGACTGCGTTTCGCGCTGCTTAACCAATGATGCCTGGCGTGGGGTGTTTTCCTCAGCGCAAGTGCCGATTAACCAAATCCCAATACCCAAGCGCAAGGGGGCTGCCCATGCTTGCATCGCCCGGACGACCTACGCCCTGGCGACCAATAAAAACAATGAGCGGGAACCACTTTTCATGCAGAAGCATCCCTTGGCGCATGCGTGCGCGTTCACCTGCGTTGCACCCATGCTGGCCCTTCCTGGCATCGCCCAGGCCGACTTCCTTGCCGACAGCAGTACCACGCTCGGTTTGCGAAACTTCTACTTCAACCGTGATTTTCGCCAAGACAATGCACCACAGTCCAAACGCGAGGAGTGGGCGCATGGTTTCATGTTCAATGTTAAATCCGGCTATACCGAAGGTCCGGTCGGTTTTGGTGTTGACCTGTACGCGGCGCTCGGGTTGAAACTGGATTCATCCGCTGCCCGGGCGGGAACCGGGCTGCTGCCTAACGCGTTTGGCAATGCCGGGCCGGACGAGTACAGCGACCTCTCGGGTGTGTTCAAGGCCAAAGTGTCAAAAACCGAGCTCAGGGCGGGGGGCTTGATGCCCAAATCCCCCGTGCTGCTGTCCAGCGATGCGCGCCTGTTGCCACCATTATTTAACGGTGTCGCCCTGACGTCGACTGACGTGGACAATCTGATGATTGATGTCGGGCAATTTCGCAGCGTCAACTATCGCAACGCTAGCGCCAATGACGATGACTTGAGAGCGGGCAACTTCACTGCCAGCAGTGATCGTTTCGATTATGCCGGTGCTTCCTACGCCTTTGGTCCCCAACTGACGGCATCTGTCTGGCGGGCGGAGCTGGAGGACGTCTACCAGCAGAATTACTACGGTTTGGTGGCAACTCACACGCTGGGCCGCTGGAAGCTTGGCGGCAATCTTGGGTATTTCGATTCTGCTGACGCCGGCGCCCAACGGGCCGGCGAGATCGATAACGGCCTGGTTTCGGTGCTGTTGTCGGCCAAACTAGGTGCCCATACCTGGCGTCTCGGCTTTCAGGATAACCGCGGACGTTCACCGTTTCCTTACCTGCAAGACGCTGACCCAAACGTCGCAAACGTGGTGCAGATCCTGGATTTTACCCGCGCCGACGAACGCTCCTGGCAAGCTCGCTATGACGTGGACATGGCTGCGTACGGCGTGCCGGGCCTGACCTTTCTCGCGCGCTATCTGCAAGGTGACGGCTTCGATGTGGCGGGTAGCAGCGGCCAGGAGTGGGAGCGTGATCTGGACGTGAGCTACGTCGTCCAGAGCGGACCGCTGAAAAACGTCGGGGTGCGCTGGCGCAACGCGATGGTGCGCTCGGATGCCCTGGGGGACTTGGACGAAAATCGCTTGATCCTGTCGTACACCTACGCGTTCAGATAACGTGAGTTGACCTTCCGCACACAACCAAAAAAAAAGGACCATCAGAGGCTGATGGTCCATTGGCGGCAGCGTTGACCGTCAGCTGTTAGCGACGCTGGCCAGGATGTTGCGAGCACGTTGGATCACCGGCGCATCGACCATCTGCCCGTCGAGTTGAAAGGCGCCGGATTGATCCGAACCTGCCAACACCCGACGAGCCCAATCCACCAGGGTGGGGGTTGGCTGTAAGGCCCGATGCACGACTTCGACCTGGCGAGGATGAATACACAGCATGCCCGCGAACCCTTTGTTTTGCGCGCTTGCGGCGAAATGCTCAAGCCCGTCAGGATCGTCGATGCGCGGATAGACCGTTTCCAGCGGTGGAGCCAGCCCAGCGAGGCGACTGTGCAGCAGCAGTGCGAAGCGTACCGAGTCGAGCATGCAATCGGCGCCAGCGGAACCGGCCACGAGGCCCAGGTCCAGACTCATATCCAGACCACCGTAGGTCAGCCGCTCAATCCCGAAAACCTGCGCTACCGCCGGCAGAGCCTGCACCCCCAGGGCGCTTTCAACAATCGGCCAAACCGGCCGGCCAGTGGCAGCGACGCGAGCCACTTGTTCTGCGCTTTCCGCTTTCGGGAGCATGACGCCGCAGACCCCGGAGCGCTCGGCGCAGAATGCTAGATCAGCAGCATGCTGCGTGTGGCTCGCCATGTTGATCCGTACCCAGACTCGGGCCGTGGGTGTGGCCTGCAAAAACTGCCCAAGATTTTCCCGAGCCAGGGCTTTGTCCGATTCCTGAACAGCGTCCTCGAGATCCACAATGACCGCGTCGGCGCCACTGGCCAGCGCCTTGGCGAACCGTTCGGGCCGGTTGCCAGGCACAAACAGCGCCGAGCGCATCAGTTTGCCATTCATGGCTTCGCTCCTTAGAAACTGCGTGGCAGTTCGAGCAGATGCTCGGCCACGTAGGACAGAATCAGGTTGGTGGAGATTGGCGCCACTTGATACAAACGGGTCTCGCGGAACTTGCGCTCTACGTCGTATTCGCAGGCAAAGCCAAAACCGCCGTGGGTCTGCAGGCAGGCGTTGGCCGCTTCCCAGGAAGCCTTGGCCGCCAGGTACTTCGCCATGTTGGCGCTGGCTCCAGCGTTCTTGCCGCTGTCGTATTCCTCGCAGGCGCGCCAGCGCATCAGGTCGGCCGCTTCAATCTCGACATGCGCTTCGGCAATCGGGAACTGTACGCCCTGGTTCTGCCCGATAGGCCGACCGAACACCACGCGATCCCGGGCATAGGCACTGGCCTTCTCGATGAACCAGCGACCGTCACCGATGCATTCGGCGGCGATCAGCGTACGCTCGGCGTTTAAGCCATCGAGGATATAGCGAAAGCCTTTGCCCTCTTCGCCGATCAGGCTGTCCAGCGGCAGCTCGAGGTTGTCGAAGAACAGCTCGTTGGTCTCATGATTGACCATGTTGGCGATGGGCTGGACGGTCAGGCCGTTGCCGATGGCTTCGCGCAGGTCGACGAGGAAGATCGACATGCCCTCGGACTTTTTCTTGACCTCGGCCAGTGGTGTTGTCCGCGCCAGGAGGATCATCAGGTCGGAATGCTGCACCCGAGAGATCCAGACCTTCTGCCCGTTGATGATGTACCTGTCACCCTGTTTGACCGCGGTGGTCTTGATCTTGGTAGTGTCGGTGCCGGTAGTGGGCTCGGTCACGGCCATCGATTGCAGGCGCAGCTCGCCGCTGGCGAGCTTGGGCAGATAGTGACTTTTCTGCGCGTCGCTGCCGTGTCGCAACAAGGTGAACATGTTGTACATCTGCCCATGAACCGTGCCCGAGTTGCCCCCGCAGCGGTTCACTTCTTCAAGAATAATAGAGGCTTCGGCCAGACCAAGACCGGAGCCGCCATACTCGGCGGGGATCATCGCCGACAACCAGCCGGCGTCAGTCAGGGCCTTGACGAAAGCTTCGGGGAAGCCTTTTTCTTCATCGATCTTGCGCCAGTAAGCCGTATCGAACTCGCTGCACAGGGCGCGCACGCCTTCGCGAATGGCGTTGAAATCTTCGTTGTGATTGGGATTCATCATAATTCCTATGGAGTGAAGTAAAACTCAGTCGAAGGCGACGCTTGCGCGCTGGCTGATACCGGTCCCATCACCGGCCCACAGGTCGGCGAAACCGCTTTGGGCATGGTGACCCCCCACCTTGAAGTCGGCGGGAGCGATCAGCGGGCGGATGCCTCGAAACGAAAATTGGCGAACCCGTGCCAACGGGTTGGCCTGCACGAAAGCCGCCAGGTTGAGGGTGGCGGTCAGCGGGCCGTGCACGACCAGGCCGGGATAGCCCTCGTCACGAGTGACGTAAGGCCAATCAAAATGGATGCGGTGGGCGTTGAAGGTAGCGGCTGAATAGCGGAACAGCAGCAGGGGGTCAGGGCTGATGGTTTCGCACCACTGCATCTCGGGAAGCGGATCTCCGGCGCCGAGCTTGGGCGGGTTCGGTTCGCGATAAACGATGTCTTGTTCTTCGCGCACGCACAATTGCTCGTCTTGCCATAGATCATGGCTGAGCGTGACAAAAAGCAGTGATCCAGTGCGGCCGCTTTTTTCCTCAATGTGCTTGATGGTGGTATGACGGCTGGCGGCTTCACCGACTCGCAGTGGGTGCAAGAACTCGACCCGGCTACCGGCCCACATGCGGTTTCGTCCATGCGCAGGTGGCATGAATTCACCCAGCGCCGGGTGACCGTCAGGGCCGAGCTCGCGTTGTTCGGCGCAGTCATCAAAAAAACACCAGTGCCAGAGCCAAGGTAGCTCCTGGCCCTCGGCGGGTGCCGGGGTATTGAACATCGCGGCGATACGCCGTACCAAAGTGAAGCTGAAGTGGTCATCCCGAATCTGCGTTCGGCCCACCCAGTTACCCGGTTCGAAATCTTGCATGCTGAGCATTCCCTGTTGACTGCAGTTGCAAACAGGATGAAGGGGCGAGGGGAGGTCGGGAATTTGCTTTTGCGTAAGTCAGTGTGAAGCTTTGCCTAAGGCTGTGCAGAGGGTGCAACACGGTCTTCCAATCTTTGAAATGGCCGGCAACGGCGCGGCCGATCATGCTGATCCCGGATTACGTGGGAGCAGGCCGCCATCAACACATTTCTGAACACACGCCAACAGGCGCTTTCGTTGTTTGCGAGCAACGGCTACACCAACGTCAGCATGCGCGAGCTTGCCTCGGCGCTGGGGATCAATTGCGGTTCAATCTACAACCACATAGAGAGCAAAGAAGCTCTGCTGTACGAGTTACTTGAAGAGCTGCTGGGATTACTGCAGAGCAAGGGGGCGATGATTCAGCGCAAAGTCAGTCCACCCAACCGGCTGCGCAAGATCATTGAAATGCACCTGAGCCTGCAGGACCGCATGCCATGCCATTTCCAGCTACTGGAGCGAGAGTGGCGACACCTGAATGAGCCTTGGCTCAGTCAAGCCGACAGCCTTCGCGCCCGCTACGAACAGGTCATCGCGGCAGCGGTTGGCACTTCGGCATGCGATCGAGTTCGCGCAAAAAGTATTGTCACGCTCCTCAATCAAACGCCCAGCTGGCTGGCTGCGTTAAAGCTCACGGCACGCGCCCGCCTGGATCTGATCCATTCCATGGTGGCACTGATTCTTGCGCAAGCGCCTTGCGATTTGCCAGGACCACTGAGTGGCGCTGCAACAGGCAAGAGTCATTAGCGAAAGGAGAAGGCCGACTTCCAATAACGAAAATGGGCACATTCACAGGACTGGTTCATGCTCGACTCACTGTAAAGCACCCCCCATAACAATAAGGATCAGCGCCATGTTCTCCTGGTATAGAAGCGGTACACCGCGTGAGAAAAAGACCTTTTGGGCCTGTTATGCAGGATGGGCGCTGGACTCCTATGACATGCAAATGTTCAGCTTCCTGCTGCCTACGTTGATTGGCATCTGGGGGCTGACAAAAGGCGAGGCAGGCGTCATCGGAACATCGGCTTTGCTTTCCGCGGCGCTGGGAGGCTGGATCGCGGGAATCCTGAGCGACCGCTTCGGTCGGGTACGTATCCTGATTTTTACGGTGTGCTGGTTTACCTTCTTTGGCGTGGTAGCGGGGTTTGCGCAGAATTTCGAGCAGTTATTGGTCGCCCGTACGCTGCAAGGCCTGGGGTTCGGCGGCGAGTGGGCCGTTGGCGTTGCGCTGATGGCCGAGGTTATCAACCCAAAAAACCGTGGCAGGGCGTTGGGTTTCGTGCAGTCCGGTTTTGCCTTGGGATGGGCAGGTGCGGTGCTGATCGTCACTGGGATCCTGGCCTATTTCCCCGCTGATTACGCCTGGCGGCTGGCGTTCTGGGTGGGGGTCGTGCCGGCTCTGGTGGTGATCTTCATTCGACGCAACGTCAAAGATTCGGAAGCCTTCAAACAGTCCCAGAAGCTGGACACCGACAAAGCTTCTATTGGCACCGTGTTCTCCGCCAAATACGTCAAGGTCAGCGTGCTGGCGAGCCTTTTGGTGATCGGTTTGCAGGCCGGATGCTATGTGATTCTGGTCTGGACACCCTCGCTGATGGCTGAGCGCGGTGTCGTTTCCGGATCGCTCGTCCGGACGATTTTGATCATGGCATTCGGCAGTCTTTGCGGTTTTGCCGCTACCGCCTACATGTCCGACCGCTTGGGCAGACGGCCCACGTTGATCATGCTGTCGTTGGGCTCCTGGATTGTCACCGTGGCGTACATGTTCGTGCCGCTCAACCCTGTGATCGCGCATGTCATGGGTTTTCTGGTCGGTGCATTGGCCATCGGGATGTTCGCGGCGCTGGGGCCCTTCCTTAGCGAATTGTTTCCGACCCAGGTGCGCACCACCTGCATGGGGTTCTCCTACAACGTTGGCAAATCGGTAGGTGCAATGGCTGTCACAGGCGTCGGCCTGCTGGCCGCCAAGTACGGGCTCGCGCAATCCGTGGGCGCCTTCTGCCTGGGTGCCTACGCAATCGCGGTATTTGCCCTGCTGCTGCTACCAGAAACCAAAGGCGTCCGGCTGGATGACGTTGTTGAAAATGAAGCGGACGTCGCCCCGCAACCAATGCTCGAACCACGGACTTGAAGGGTGTTCAAATGATCAGAATTGTGTACTTGCTGGCTAAACCTCAAACCATGAGCGATGAGACCTTCAAGCAAGAATGTGTGCGCCACTTTGAAATGAGTGCAGGGATTCCGGGATTGCACAAATATGAGGTCAGGCTTGTGGCGGACAATCCCAGCGACACTCACGTACCGTTTCTGGATGTGCCGGCTGTACACGCCATAGGCGAGTGCTGGTTCCGCGACCAATCCGACTATGAGCTTTACATGCAAGCCGATATTCGAAAGGCCTGGTTCGAGCACGGCAAAACGTTTATCGGCGGACTCAAGCCGTTTGTCACGTGCGAGATAGTTTGAAGGCTATGGGGCCGGGATCTTGCGAATTCAGATCAACGAAACATCCTGAGCGAGCACAAGGCGGAAGAGTCATTCAATTCTCCCGCCTTATTCGCTCGCTCTGATGTTCTTCAAACAGCCATGTCGGCCTGGCGTAAGGTAGCTAAACCGGCATCTACGGATTTCTCAAGGGTAAAGCCTTTGTAACTCGAGGTGCTGATATCGGTAATGACCTGTTTGTTTCGTCGACCGTGCCCGAGTGCGTAAAGCATGCGCGTGCTGATGGTTGCTGACAGGTTTCCTGAGTTGCCCGTGCATGAATTACGACTGATATTGGCCCCCGGGGGAGTTGAGTGAGCCAGGGGAGGCGTTGGTAGGATTGATCAGGTATGGCTTTGAGTGTTAACGCATGGGATCAGTAGCGAGCGACTGCTTCGGGCCGATTCTGTTGAAAAAGTCGGATTTTCAGATCGCCTGAACTCAGGCGCGACTACCACCGGAGAACCTACTCACCACACTGAGTGGTTTTTCGGCCCTTCGGTGACCTTTGCTGCTCTGTTATTGGGTTAATTTGAGGTTTTTTGCTTGGTGCAGGCGCACCTATCCCGTGACTGGTGGTCCCTTGAGACATGGATGCGTCGGGTCCAAACGGCGTGGGTTTCTTCCGCTTATTTTTCCACAGAATAAGTCTGTGCAAAAAGAATTGCTGTTGAGATATCAAGCGATATGGAAGCAAACGACTTCATCAGCAAGGATGGCGGCAGTGCCCAGTCCCACTTTTCTCGCAGCATGTTTTCTACCTCCGAAAGTATCGAGTCTAGATCAGCAGCATCCAGGCTCCCGACTTCCTCCAGCGCCATTTGGGTTCGATTGATGTCGGCATCAACCTCGATGGCAAGGCCTGCGTTATCACAAGAAAGGCCGACATGATTGAATAACAAGCGCAGTGCATCGTTGGCATGATCACCTAGCCAGCTCATCAAATAGCACTTACCGCCCGACTCAACTATGTAGCGCTTACCAAGGCCAAGTGAAACAAATGTCTTTCGAGCCTCATCGAGAAGCTCTTGAGCCACTTGATCAATAAAAGGGCAGGGGAGTGTGTCTGCCAAGACGGCTCGCATCTCTTGGCGTACGTTGTCATGCACCATCGCACCCAGACCGTCGAACTGAGGAGGGGCACCACCGCGTGCTGCTGAAACGATGATGACTTTGGACTGGAGATCAACATCACGAACCTGCCACCTCCGGCCTCCGAAAATAATGCGCTGATCCTTGGTCAGTGGACGGCTTACTGGCACAGATCCCAGTGCCCTACCATCGCATACAAGGCGAAATTCTTCGTCGCTGGTGAATGCGCTGTAGAACTCATAGTGGTTGATCAATCGCTCTCCAACCGTCCCAGGAAGAAGCAACCCTGAGCTGTCCTGAACAATGAGCTCGTGCTCGCCGAGCGCCTTGAGCAACTTCACAAAGTCTGGTTTTTCAACTTTTGGAAATGCTCCCTCAGCAATCAAACTTTTCCAGAGATCTGTAGCAGATGCACCGCCGCACTGGGCGATCACTGAAAGACATTGTTGAACGAGGGTGGACGCGTGAATGCCTTGAGCCCTGGGAGGTTCAAACCACCCCTTGGCCAGCAGTCGAACCATGGCAATGGTTTGGACCAAGCCTTGGCGCAGTTGATCCGAGAGGCTCGATCCATCTTTGAGTGGCGATTCCTTGCAGTAAACGCGCAGCGTTGCTTTTTCTCCTGGGCGCCTTCCCGATCGCCCTAGACGTTGTCGCAGACTCGCCACCGATGGTGGGGCACCAATCTGCACGACTGTTTTGATGCTGCCGATGTCTATGCCGAGCTCAAGCGTCGTGGTGCAAATCGCGGATGCTGCATGAGTCCCTGCCTTGAGAGCATGCTCTGCTTGCTCACGCAAGTCCTTCGAAAGGCTACCGTGATGAGGCCAGAATTCGTTAGGCACGCCGTCTTTCTCGCAGCGCCGTCGCAGTTGATCTGCGTACCATTCAACCTGAGACCGGCTGTTTGGGAAAATCAGGTTGTTACTGCCGCGTAACACCTTGTAAAGATGATCAGCGATCGCGAAGTCTGGGCTTGCCTCGTTCTCTGTCTCGTCTTCATTTTCCGCCTGGCCAGAGAGCTTTACGGGCTTCTTCTTGAGCTCGCTCATGGGTGGCTGAATGTGACCACGAACTTGCACTTGGAGAGTCTGGTTGGAGCTTTTTGATTCAATGACGGTAACGCCATCGGCATTTCCCGAGCGCAAAAATTCCGACGCCATCTTCATATCGCCGAGGGTGGCTGAGAGCCCGACTCTAGGGAGACGGTGCCCGGCAACAAGTTCTACCCTATGCATCAGTGACTGAAGTTGCTTGCCTCGTTCGCTACCGATGAACGCATGCAGCTCATCCACGACGATATAGCGCAGGTGCTGGAACACCCCGCCAAGACTAGAACCGCGGTTGACGAACAGGGCTTCAAGGGATTCAGGAGTGATCAGAAGCACCCCCTCAGGGGACTTCAAAAAGCGATGTTTTTTGCTTGAGGAGATGTCCCCGTGCCAAGCCACTACGCGAATCTCAAGCTGCTCACAAAGACGGCTTAACCTGTCCCACTGGTCGTTGATCAGGGCCTTGAGCGGGCTGATATACAGCACCGAACCGGGTGGATCATCACGATTCAGCAAATTGGTGAGTATGGGAAGAAAAGCAGCCTCGGTTTTGCCTGCCGCTGTTGCTGCGGCGATGATGACATCCTGATCGGCATCCACCAGAACAGGTACCGCCCATTCCTGGGCGTCGCGCAAGGAAGTCCAGCCTTCCGCCCAAACCCATCTCTGGATTCGGGACTCAAGTTGATCGAAACCCGATGACTCAGAGTGTGAAGGTGGCAAGTTCATCGTCCGCATCGACTTTGGTATCGTCTTCGCCGCCTGAGTCCCTGGCGACCTCGACAGCTCCAAGCAGCATTCGCCAATCGGCGCCCGGGTTTTGCTCCAAGATGGCGAGCAGGTTGATGAACGCTGTGATCGTGGTACGTGGCGTGCGGAAGTAAGCTTCTCCCAGGCGCTGATTACAATGCGCCATGAACAAGGGGAGCGCTTCGTCAGGTAGTAAGTATTTTTCGACATCCCCGCCAGCGTATACGTGACGAAGTTTCTGAAGCAGCACGTAGAAGTCTTCCGGGGTCAGGCTGGTCAGGCGAATGACCGGCCCCGACAGATCCACCAATCCTGATTTTGCAAACGAGTTCTCGGCCAATCGAGATTGCAGGGCAGGGTAGCTGAATAGCCCCCGACGAGTGTCCATCAAAAACTCAGGCGTGCCACCTAAAACGAAACCAAGCCCTTCGGACGATCCCTGCAGAGAGTCATTGAGGATACGGAGGATCTGTTCGTAATTGGCATTACGAGCTTGGGTATTGGCCAGTTTGTAGAGGTTGACCAGTTCGTCGAGGCAGATCATCAGACCGCCAAAACCTGCAAGTCTGACGAATCTCGACAGGAGCTTGAGCTGATCGTAGACGGAGGCATCATCAATGATGGTTCGTACGCCCAAGGCTGCTCGGGCATCAGTCTTAGTGGTGAACTCTCCACGCAACCAACGGATGGCGTCGGCCTTGAGCTGCTCGTTGCCTTCTTCGAAACCTCGGCAATAGGCGGCAATCACCTCCGCAAAATCATACCCGTTGACCATCTCGGTCAGCTCGGCCAAGTGAGCACGAATAACAGTCTCGCTGTCTGTACCCGCCGCCTTGGCTTCGGTTTTGGCCTGAGAGATGAATTTCTCAACAATGCCTTGCATAGCCCCACCGTCGGGCTTCGTACGCGTCGACATGTTTTTAGCCAACTCGGAGTAAAGCGAACGTGCTTGTCCACCCGTGGCATGTAATCTGCGATCTGGGTTCAAGTCGGCATGCATGGTGACAAGCTTGCGCTCCATGGCAATGGCTCGTACTAGGTTCAGAAAAAACGTCTTGCCTGCACCGTACTCGCCAATGACGACTCGAAATGCCGATCCACTTTCAACCAGGCGATTGACGTCCTTGATCAGTGCATCTAGTTCGCCTACCCGGCCAACCTGAATCAGGTGTTGGCCCACGCGAGGAACGACGCCTGCGCGTAGCGACTGGATGACCGCATCGCGATCCTTGGCTCTGATAGTGCTCATAGGGCTAACTCTTCCAGAATGTCTGTATTGATCTCGACAGGGTCATCACCCTCAGTTACGGGCATGTCGAAACGTTCAAAAGCCATGTCGTTAATTTGTTCCAGGGCACCATCGAGCATCAGCTCCATGTCGCTGGCGGCAGCTTCAAGTTCGGAGCGGCTCCACTCAGGGCGTGAGACCAGCAACCGAAGGAATGCGGAGTGTTCTAAATCGAGACCATCAATGTCTGCACTCGATTCTTGTATTGATACTGCCTCATCGACCAACTGCTCCGGTTCGTCAACTTGGTCCTCGGTGAAGACTTTAGCAAGGAGGGCGGAGACCTCTGCGGTTTCTCGTTGCAGTTCTGCAATGCGCTCGTGATCAAGCACGAACCCTTGATTCGCAGTGGCGGTGATCGGGGTACCAGGCTCGGAACGAGGAATGCCGGCTTTTGGTTTTACGGAGGCAATACTTGCTCCAGATGCAGCACCGTGGAGATCGCTGTACAGCAACTGACTGTCTAGCTGCAGGGCCTTGTAAACGCGCTCAAGAAGTTTCACTTCCAATGGGTTGACGATGCCATCAGCTTGCGCCAGATGGGTCAGGAAGCTCGCAATCGTGCGTTTGGCTTCGACCGTTAGTGGGTCGAGTTTTTTCTTCAGGCTGGCCAGCGTTGGTGGTTGCTGGATCTGGATTCGCAGGTGTGCTTTAAGGCGTTTGCGATGGGCCACACTCAGGTGATTCCAGGAGTCGATGTGTTGAGCAAGCAGCGTAATTTCCTCAGTGGAGGTATCACCATCGGCAGCAGCCACAGCACTAGCAAGGTCGAGCGTCACCGAAGCAGCATTGTAAGCTGCAGAAGCTCGCAGTGATCCGTCTTCTGGTTGAGTCACGAACAGCGCGATTTGATCCTCTGCCTTCGGTGTCTTACTGCCAGCCAGTACGTCGGGTTCAATACCGATGTGAAGCGATTCGAATGCGCGGGCAAGTGCAAGTACTTTGTCGCGGGACAGGGCGCCGGCGCTCTTGAACCGGCCTGCGAGTTCGCCAAAGCTCATGACAATCAGGTCGTCGCCAATTCTGAGCTGAAGCTCGTCCAACTCTGTACGGGCTGCTGTCGGCCAGAGAGCGACGGGAAGCTGCAAAAGACCTTCGAGAGCTTCTGCGCTATCAGGGTTGCGGCCCAAATATCGGCTGTAGGGTTCAAGCTCGGTAGTGCATAGCTCAACCAGCAACTGCAGGCTTTTTCGTGTACCTGACGTGGCCAGGACATCAGGAAGGTCACCCAAGCTAAGCGTGGGGGCCATTAAGACCGCGGAGGCCGGCCTATAACTGGTTTTAAGTTTGGTCTTGTTCTGCGCCAGGACAAGACCCTTAGGATGGGCGCTTGTGTACTTAAGCTTGAACAGTCTCGAAAAGACATCCTTGCAGCGAGTCACGGGCGTGCGTTTGCTGATGTTGGGGTCAGCTAACGCCCAGGCTAATGCCCAATCGGCATCAAGGGGGCGCTTGTTGGAAGCGAATTGCCCCAGACCTACGCGCAGTGGTAATGGCATCTCGTAGCTATACGCGACAACGTTGGGAGGTGGGCCAAGGTAAAGGTCTGGATCGATCTTGGTGTTGCTCAGGTAATCCAGAAAACCTTCCGCATATCCCCTGAACGACCTATTTTCCCCATAGATATTCAATAGGCGTCGGACTTCTTCGACGATCAAAGGAAGCTCAGCCTTGGCGCTCGGATCACTCATTGCGTCAACGAGCGCTCGACGTTCCAGACCGTAGAAATACAAAAAGACGTAGCCAGTGTCTGCCAGTGGGTAACGACGACCACCCTCCAGCCATTGAAGGTATCCACGGCGAGCCTCTGACGTGATGGAGTGGAAACTGGGCCAATAGGACATCAGCCGTTCTTCTAGATCGACGTGTGTCTTTGCGATACGGAGCTTGGGGTTAATCAGTGAGGGTTCTCCGGCATCGTGCCGGACACCTAGTACGCTGCCCATATAGAACATGCCACCGGGAACTGTAAAACCGGAAACGGTGACTGATTCACCTGCTGGCACCCAGCGAGCATCAGATTTTTGCGTTCTCGCATTTGGAATTTTGAAGGACTTTGAAGGTTCTGAGCCGAGTTGGACAGTGTAAAAATCTGAGGTTTCCTCAGCGCCCATATGGCGCCCTGATACCTCGCGCATAGAGAAAGTGAGGCCAGATCGTTGATGCTCCCGCAGATGTTCCGTATCCGAAATGGCCACTGACAATTGCTCTGCATGGCGCCTTGAGCGACGAACCAGCAGCCAAAAAACCGCGGCAACGCAAGCAATAACACCAATGGCGATCCAAGCATTTTTCGGGATCGATGCGACTGCGCCGACGGCCAGAGCGAAAATGATGAGGATGCCGTTACTTGTGGAGTTTTTTGCTTTCTTCCTTGCCATGAGTCGTTTCAACCTTGAAAGATGGGTGCTGGCGCAATGGCAGTATCCGATAAATGGCCTACGAGAACCATGGGCAGAGGAACGTTATTGATCGGAAAATTTTGCTTGCGCACGAAATAGCTACAATCATAAAAAGTAGCTTCTCAGCAGGAAGCGCGAAGATCATCCCCTCCATTGCTAATAGCTGCGATTCATTGTGGGCAGTTATCGGCCAGAAGTCGAAGCTCACTAGTCGATGATGTCAGCCCGTTCGCAAAGCTTGGATTGTTGCGTTGGCCATCTCTTCTCGACTATAGCGACAGTACCTCGAGTTATTTGATGATAATGTCGGCCATAAAATGGACTCCCCCTACTTTTACCCCCACAAAAACGCTGGCTCTTGATGGACGTTACTGGACTCTCCTAGAGCAGAACACCGCTGGAGCTCAAGCAAATACTGGCTCAGAAAAATCCATAGTAAAATTCCGGAAGCTTTCAAGAAGTATGAAAAAGGAGATGGGGTGCTAGGGGTCGAGTGTTCGAATCACTCCGTCCCGACCATATAAATCAAGGGGTTGCGAGACTTTATCTCGCGACCCCTTTTTATTTTCGAGCGTTTTTGCCCCTACAAAACGACTGGCTCTCGGTGGAATCTTTACCAACACCACCTGGGGTTACACCCTAAATTGTTGGCTTTCTCGGGGAGTTGGTTACCTTCACGGCACAGCTTTTAGCCTTAGGAGAGGTGCAATTGCAGAGTGTTGACGTGTGCATGGATATGCACATATAGTCGGTTGCATGACTAATCGAATCCTTAACCGAACCCGCGCAATTGACGCTGCAATCGAGTCTCTCGATGGCGCTTTCTTCAAGGCGCTTTGCGAGCCTTCGCGTGTAGCTGTGCTCAAGCGCGTGATGCAACTGGGGCGCGCCGACATCGGAGAGATTGCGGAAGCACTGCCCCAGGAACGCTCAGTTGTTTCCCGGCATCTGCAAGTACTGTTAGAGGCAGGTATCGTCCGCGGTAACAAGGTCAGCAGGCAGATGTTCTACGAGGTGGATGGTCCGGCAGTGGTGACACGCCTCGAAGCCATTCTTCAGCATATGAAAAGCCTCGCCCCATTCTGCTGCCCAGGTACGTCCGGATAGTTTTTTTTGCTCTGTAGTGTGCATGAGTGTGCATATATGAATGTAATAAATGAAATCTTGGATGTCATTGTGATCGGTGCAGGCCAGGCAGGATTAGCGTGCGGTTGGCACTTACAGCAGCAAAACCTTAGGTTCCTGATTTTGGATGCTGAGCGGTCACCGGGAGGGAATTGGCGCAATTACTACGACAGTCTGAAGCTTTTTTCTCCAGCTGCTTACTCGTCATTGCCAGGCATGCGCTTCCCGGCAGAACCTGATCATTACCCGCTTCGTGATGATGTCGTACGCTATCTGGAAGACTATGCAAAGGCATTCAGATTGCCAGTTCGTCAGTACACCCGCGTGCAGCATGTACGAAGGGAGCGCGAGCTGTTTCAGCTTCAAACGGACGATGGAGAAATTTTCTGCTCCAGGGCGCTGGTCGTGTGTACGGGGGGATTCAATCAGCCGTTCATTCCAGATATTCAAGGGCTTCAGGGCTTTCTCGGGCGCAGTTTGCACAGCGCGGAATATCGAAATGCCGAAGGCTTTGGTGATCAACGAGTGGTTGTGGTCGGTGCTGCGAACTCGGCTGTTCAAATTGCTTATGAACTGGCCCATGTGAGCAAAGTCGTGCTGGCAAGCAGGGAGCCAATTCGGTTTTTTCCACAAAAGATACTGGGTTCGGATTTTCATGCGTGGCTGAAATGGTCGGGGTTGGAAAAGACCCGTTGGTTGAATGACCAAAGTACGCCGGTGCTTGATGACGGGATCTATCGTCGAGCCCTTAAGAAAAAGTTGTTCGAGCGTAAGCCGATGTTCGAGGCGATAACACCAACCGGCGTGATCTGGGCTGATGGGCAGCACACTGAAGCCGATAGCCTGGTGTTTGCTACCGGATTTCGCCCGAACTTGGAATTTTTGAGCGGGTTGGAATGCCCAGGCGATGAATATTGGGCTCATCGTAACGGGCAGGCCGAGCACCTACCTGGGCTGTATTTTGTCGGTCTGCCGAAGCAACGGAACTTTGCTTCAGCGACCCTCAGAGGTGTCGGCCAGGATGCGTCTTACATCATGCCCAGCTTGATGCGATTTGTCCGCGATATGCCTGTTTAGAAGACAACTTGGCAGTTGACGAATCTCAACCGCAGCAACGTTTAGTCAGTGCGTCGAGTCGTTGGAAGGCGCCAGCTGGCGATGAAGCACAGCAAAACCAAACCGCACATAACGACAAGCAATGCCGAGGCTCCAAAGTTCTGCAAAACAAATGCGGCGGCTATCGGGCCGCAGGCCTGGGCCACGAGTACCGGCCTGGCGAGAAGCCCCATTCTCGCTCCGTAGCCTTGCGGGCCAAACAGCGCCAAGGGGAGGGTGCCGCGAGCGATCGTTAGGATGCCGTTGCCTGCGCCGTAGAGTGCGATCGCCACGAAGGCCATCCAGGGCATCCCTGAGATCAATAATCCCAACCCGACCAGGCATAGAAACACACCGACCCGCGCTGACCAGGTCGGGTGGAGATTTCTGCCTATGGAAAACTCTGCCACCCGTGCCAAGACTTGCGAGGGACCAATCACCATGCCGATGGCCAAGGCCACAGCGGTCGCGATTCCCAGTTGCTTGAGGACATTAAGCAGGTGTACTGAGATACCTGATACCACCAGCGCCAGAACCGTCAGCATGGCGCCAATCAATAAGAATAGATAATTGGTGGTCTTGGGGTGAAGCTCGGACGCGCGGGGTGATTCTGTTATGACGGGGTGGGGTGGTTGTTTTGTGCTTCCTGGAATCAACAGCGAGTGGATGGGTAGCCCAATCAAGAGATGAGTAGCCGCGAGAACAAAGCAGGCGTTTCTCCAGCCGATCCAACTTTCCAGTCCTGCGATCACCGGCCAACCTATGGTACTGGCGAATCCACCTAACAAGGTCAGCCCGGTAATTGACGTTCGAGCCCCTTCGCCGAAAAGACGTCCCAGGGTTGAGAAGGCTGCGTCGTATAAACCCGCCGCCATGGCAACACCGATCAACGTCCAGGCGACATAGTAAGTGGCAATGTTGCCCGCCAGTCCCATCAGTAGCATGCCGAGAGCCAGCAGCAGTGAACTGGCCGCTAGGACAGAGCGTCCGCCGTGGCGGTCAATCTGACGACCAACGGCCGGCGAGGAAGCTCCCGCTACCAAAAGTCCCCAGGACAGACCGCCCACCACATTGGTGATGGACCATCCCGTCTCTTTGGCTATCGGAGGCGCAAGCACTGCGGGCAAGTAGTAGGTCGAGCCCCAGGCGAGAATTTGAGTGAAACCCATCGCCCATACGAGTCTGGAGCGATTGATCGGGGGATGAATCTGTTCTGGAGGTGTCATGACCGACGTGCTCATTTTTTTGTTGTCAGTAACAACAAGCTATCGCCTTCCTTTGGTCATCGTCAACCGAGAGATCGGTGTTGACGATTCCGAGATACCAGGATTATTGTTGCAGCTAACAACTAATTTGTGACGGTTATGACGAAGCGTAAAAACGATCAGTTGACTCAGGATTCCGAGGACCTGTACGAAGTGTTGAATCAGTTAGTTCGCGTCCATCAGTTCCGTGATCGTGATCGGATCTGCTGTTACGACGTATCTGTAACCCAATGCTATGCCGTCGAGACTCTGGTCAAAAGGGGCGCACTGCGCCTTCAGGTCTTGGCGGAAGAAATGTTCTTGGACAAGAGCACGGCGAGTCGCGTGATCGATACCCTGGAACGCAAGGGGTATGTGTCCCGAGTTGAGGATGATGAAGATCGGCGTGCGGTGCGAATTCAGGCAACGGATGCTGGACGTGAGCTATACGAGAAAATCAGAGCTGACCTGATTGCAGAGGAGCGAGCGATGATCGATAACCTGTCAGCTGAAGCCAGGCAGGGAGCGCTGAGTTTGCTCAGGCAGATCACGCGGGCCACGGAGATTCGCTGCGGGCTCGTGAGTGAGTGCTGCCCAGCCGTGAAGAGCAAGGAATGAAAGGGAAGAATTTCCCTTTTTTTGCCAATAATGTTGTTACTGCCAACGTAATGGGGCTCCAACAATGCGAGTTCGTGTAGCTGAACCCAGCGACACTGTTTCAATAGCCGCCATCTACAACCAGGGGATCGAGGAACGTAGCTCTACGTTTGAAACGACTCCTCGAAGCCCGGCAGACATGCTTAATCGCATCAACTCCATGGAGCGTTATCCAGTGTTGGTCATGGTCGATGAGACGGGTCAGGTTGTTGGATGGGCAGGACTCAGTAGTTATCGCGCTCGTGCCTGTTACGACGGCATTGCAGATTTTTCCATTTACCTGGATCGCAGTGTTCGCGGCCAGGGGCTCGGTAAGCAGTTACTTCAGTCACTGCTAGAAGAAGCCGAAGCTCGTGGATTCTGGAAAGTTCTTTCACGCATTTTTACCTTCAATCACGCCAGCCTCGCATTGTGCGAAACCTGCGGTTTCCGCCAAGTTGGGGTGTATGAAAAACACGCCTGTCTTGAAGGACGCTGGCTCGACTGCGCTATTGTCGAGCGCCTGTTCCCGAACAATCAGCCAACCTGAAGAAGGAGTTGATCATGGATAACACTCACCTTCCCGTCGCCATCATTGGAGCTGGTCCGGTGGGCCTGGCGGCAGCCGCTCACCTGCTGGCCCGAGGTCTCACGCCGCTGATTCTGGAGGCTGGCCCGAAAGTGGGGTCCAGCATTGAAGAATGGGTGCATGTGAAGATGTTCTCTTCGTGGCAGTTCAATGTGGACAAGGAGGCGGCAAAACTTCTACTGGCCGATGGTTGGACTCCACCACCGGAGAACGAGTATCCAACGGGTCGTGAACTGCTGGACCGGTTTGTTCGACCTCTCGCGGACCTCGAACAGATCAAGCGTCACTTGCAGCTCAATACCCGTGTTCTGGTAGCCACTCGCGTCGGTCAGGATGTGATGAAGACCCAGGGCAGATCGGCAGCTCCTTTTTTACTGCGTGTCACAGGGCCAACGGGTGAACAGGATGTGCTGGCCAGTGCTGTCATTGATGCCTCGGGCACCTACCTGACACCGAACTGGATGGGCGCCCATGGCATCCCTGCCTTGGGCGAGATCGAGCATGCAGTACACATCGCATATGGCATTCCGGAGGTACTGGGCCGTGCCCGGAATCGCTATGCCAACAAAAGAGTGCTGGTGGTGGGTGGTGGTCACTCCGCTTTTAACGCTCTCCAGGATCTGGTGCGACTGACTCAGGAGGCGCCGCAAACCAAAGTGCTCTGGGCGATCCGGGGTAATTCTCTTGAGCGCATTCTCGGTGGTGGTGCGAATGACCAATTGGAAGAGCGCGGAAAACTCGGCCTGAAGATTCTCCAGTTGCTGAATGACGGCGTGATCGAGTTGTTCAGAAACGTCGCTATCGATCAGGTCGCAGGCAATGGCCAAGGACTGGTCGTGAAGGCGGGAGAGCAGGTACTTCCAGCTGTGGACGAACTCATTGTGGCGACTGGATTCCGCCCAGACATGAGCCTGCTCGCGGAGCTGCGTGTCGCACTCGATCCTGCTACCCAAAGCTCAATGTTGCTTGCTCCAATGATTGATCCCAACGAACACAGCTGCGCGACGGTCAGGCCTCATGGCGCGGTAGAGCTGGCCCATCCTGAAGAAAGTTTGTTTATTGTGGGGATGAAGAGCTATGGTCGGGCGCCTACGTTCTTGTTGATGACGGGGTATGAGCAGGTGCGGTCTGTCGTCGCCGCATTGGCGGGTGATTGGGATGCGGCCAAGAGGGTTGAGCTGGTTCTCCCGGAGACCGGCGTATGCAACTCGGACTTGGATGAAGTCGATGATCGCTTGAAGGTTTCGGCAAGTCGGACGTCTTGTTGCGGCAATGGAGGGGCGACTTCTGATGATGCACCACGTAGCTCGCCAAGTTGCTGCAAAGGCTAGTGCACATCAACCAAGACCTGCCCCCTGCGACGGGGTGAGTAGGTCCACGTGTTTATTTCTTCAGCGTGCTCAGATCGTGCGAGATACGTCCGCCCGTATGCATTCGAGCTGACCAGTCATTGCGTTGCATCTGATAACGATTGCATCGGATTGACCAGCACCTTTCGTGATCATGATCGGCAAAAACAGCCGTTCACCGCTGCTCGCGCAAGTCCCCGTGCATCTAGCTAACCTCGCCAAAAAATTCTAATTATTAAGGACGGCTTTTCAAGATCTCGGATCAAGTATAATGTAGCGGTAACTACAAAATAATTAGTAATATCTACATGAATAATTGGCTGGCATTGATTCTCGGTTTACCCACCGCTAACGCCACCGAGCGCATGCGAGCCTGGCGTGCTTTGAAAGCATCAGGCGCAGCAGTTTTGCGCGATGGTGCCTATCTGTTGCCTGATATCGGTGTCTGTCGTGAAGCTCTGGTGGCTGTTGAGCGCGACATCCTGTCCATCAACGGCACTGCTTACATCCTGCCTGTGGTCGATCTGGATAGTGAACGCTTTATCGAGCTATTCGACCGTAGCGATGATTACAGCAAGCTACGCGTAGAGATCGAAAAGTGCCGTGGACAACTCAATCCCGAAAACGCATTGGCCACCACCAAACAAATTCGCAAACTGCGTAAAACCTACGATCAGCTGACCAACATCGATTACTTCCCAGGTAAGCCGAAGCAGCAGATTGACTCAGCCTTGCAGGAGCTTGAGACGGCCGTCAGCAGAGCGTTATCTGCGGATGAACCCCATAGCCGATACCAGCTTATAACGGCACTGAACCGTGGCGACTATAAAGGTCGTGTTTGGGCAACCCGTAAGCGTCCGTGGGTTGACCGTCTGGCTTGTGCCTGGTTGATTCGGCGCTTCATCGACCCCCAAGCCAAGATCCTCTGGCTCAACAGCCCAACAGACTGTCCAGCAGATGCCTTGGGTTTTGATTTCGATGGGGCGACCTTCAGTCATGTCGGCAATCGCGTGACCTTCGAAACCTTGCAAGCCAGCTTTGAACTTCAAGAGCCCGGCCTAAACCGCATTGCCGCGCTAGTCCACTACCTCGATATCGGCGGCATTCAGCCGGTGGAGGCTGCCGGCATCGAGCGCGTGCTGGCAGGACTGCGCGAAACCATTACCCACGACGACCATCTGCTGGCAGCTGCCAGTGCCATCTTCGACGGCTTGCTCGCCGGGTTTGTGAAAGAGGAACAACCCCATGAGTAAGGTTTCCGCATTGGCAGTTGACGAGGATTTGGCGAGGCCTGAGCCGATCAGTTTGCGTGAGGCGTTCTGGTTCTGGCTGAAGCTCGGCTTCATCAGTTTCGGCGGGCCAGCAGGGCAGATTTCGATCATGCACCAGGAGCTGGTAGAACGGCGGCGCTGGATCTCGGAACGACGCTTTCTGCATGCGCTCAATTACTGCATGTTGCTGCCAGGGCCAGAGGCTCAGCAGTTGGCGACCTACATCGGCTGGCTGATGCATCGAACCTGGGGTGGAGTGATTGCGGGGGCATTGTTTGTGCTGCCCTCGCTGTTCATCCTGATCGCTCTGTCGTGGATGTATATCGCCTTCGGCGAAGTGCCGGTGGTGGCCGGGCTCTTCTATGGGATCAAGCCCGCCGTGACCGCCATCGTGGTGCAGGCGGCCCATCGAATCGGCTCTCGGGCGTTGAAGAATAATTGGCTGTGGGCGATAGCGGCGGCGTCATTTATCGCGATCTTCGCGTTCAATGTCCCATTCCCGCTGATCGTGTTGGGGGCCGCGTTAATCGGGTATGTCGGCGGACGCCTGGCGCCCGAGCAGTTCAGAACCGGTGGTCATAGCGCCGCCAAAAAGTCCTTTGGCCCGGCCTTGATCGATGACGACACCCCATCCCCGGAGCATGCCCGGTTTATCTGGTTGAATTTGGCATCGCTCGCACTAATCGGCGCCGCGTTATGGGCATTGCCGATGGGGATCTTGACCTCCCTCTTTGGCTGGGAAGGTACCTTGACCCAGATGGGCTGGTTCTTTACCAAGGCCGCGTTGCTGACCTTCGGCGGGGCCTACGCTGTGCTGCCGTATGTTTACCAGGGCGCGGTCGGTCACTACGGTTGGCTGACCCCGACACAGATGATCGACGGGTTGGCTCTAGGGGAAACCACCCCGGGACCGCTGATCATGGTGGTAGCCTTTGTCGGTTTTGTCGGAGCCTATGTCTCGCAAGTGTTCGGTGCCGATCAGGTGTTTCTGGCTGGAGCCGTCGCAGCCTCTCTGGTGACCTGGTTCACCTTCCTGCCTTCGTTCCTGTTCATCCTCGCGGGTGGCCCTCTGGTGGAGTCGACCCATAACGAACTCAAGTTCACTGCACCACTCACCGCCATTACCGCCGCCGTAGTTGGGGTGATCCTCAATCTGGCGTGCTTCTTCGGCTATCACGTGCTGTGGCCAAAGAGCTTCAGCGGCACCCTCGACTGGCCCTCTGCACTGATCGCCATTGCCGCGGCGATTGCCTTGTTCCGCTTCAAGCGGGGCGTCATTCAGGTGCTGATGGCTTGCGCGCTCGTCGGCTTGGCGGTGCATCTGCTGCGCTAGAGAGCACGAATTGATTAACTGTCTCTGGCGGGCACTGGGTCTGCCAGATCACCCAGCCTACTGAGCTAGGCAGGAGGTGTTCCATGAGGTGGATTACCCGTGAACGACCCAAGATCGACCGCATCGCCTGCCCCTGGCTGATCACTCGCTTTATCGATCCACAGGCTGAGTTTTTATATGTGCCTAGCGGTGATGTGCTGCGGATTGCAGTGGAGAAAGACGCAGCCCCCTACGACATTCCCGGCGTTGAGTTTACGCATGAGGGCGAGTTGTGCAGCTTCGACGCGTTTCTGAAGAAGTACCAGCTCAGTGAGCCCGCCTTGCAGCAGCTGGCCAAAATCGTACGCGGGGCAGACACCTCTCGCCTGGATCTGACGCCGCAATCAGCTGGGTTGTACGCCATCTCGTTGGGGCTATCGCAGTGCTTTACAAACGACCATGAAATGCTGACGCACGGTCTGATTATGTATGACGCACTCTATGCCTGGTGCAAGGAGTGCCAAGGTGAATCGCATAACTGGCCTCCGCAGATGTGAAGAGGCCCGTTTGTGCAGAAGCCCAGACTAGAGCTGGGCTTTTTTACATTAGTGGCAGTGGTAGTCATTCGTTTTGTGGTTGCGATGGCAACCTTTTGCATCAGTGCCACCGCTATGCGCGTAAGCAGCCACGGACGTCATCGAAAGGACGGCGGCGATCAGAAGGGCAAATAGTTTCATCAGGCTAACTCCATGCTCATGTTGTTTTTAGGGTGAGTTCTCTCATCCTAAGCATGGTATGGCCAGTTGCCTCTATTTAATACTCGACTATCGCATTATGCATTTAGGCCTATCCAACCATGGGTGCCCACGTAAAGGCCAACTCCAATGATCAGCGCGCTGGACAGGTAAGGTGCACGACGAGCAACGGTGCCCAGCCATGGCCAACGGTTGGAAGCCTGTCTAGCGCCAATGGCCGCAGCAGCACCCACAGCCACCAAGGTGATCGCCAAGCCGATGCTGAAGCACAGGACGAGCATGCCCCCAAGAGCAACTTCTTTAACCTGAAGGCACAGCAGCAGGACGGTAATCGCAGCAGGGCACGGAATCAGCCCCCCAGTCAGACCGAACATGACGATCTGGGCAGTAGTGACCTCACGGTTGGTGAAGCGTTTACGGATATCGTTGGCATGCGCACGTTCATGCGCATCCTGATAGCCGTCAATCGACAACTCCAGACCTTCCAGTTCGGAATGCGCATGCCCGTGATCATGTTCCTGGTACTCCAGGTCATAATCATGGGAGTGGCCCGAATGCCCAAGACTCAAGCGAGCACTGAACTCATGAGGCTCGGGAATATCGACTGCCGACTCCAGGAAGCCTTCGCGCTCGACGAAAGAGAATGATTGCGTGCTGCTGTCCGGACGAGTCGTCATCAGGCGAATATCCGAGGCAGCCCAGGCGTGTCCGGTCAGTGTTTTCAGGCGCCAGTGCGGTGGCATGCCTTCTTCGAAGATCGACAGTTCGACACGGCCATGGCCGGTATCGATTCGGTGGGTTTCATCATGGTGACCATGGTCATGCGCGCCGTGGTGGTGATCATCACCTTGCTCGAACTTGAACATCTGCTCACCGCGCCAGGTACGCCACAGCATCCAAAGCGCAATCACGATGATCAGGGCGGAGGACGCGAGTTGGAAGTACGGCTCTGTGGTCTCGGCATCCAGACCTTGGCCCAGGTACATGCCGCCGATGGCGACCAGCCACACTACAGCGGTGTGCGACAGCGTCGCGGCCAAGCCCAACAAAACGGCCTGTTTTACTGAGCCGCGGATGGCCACGATGAAGGCCGCCATCATGGTTTTTGAATGGCCCGGTTCCAGACCATGCAAGGCACCGAGCAGAATAGCGCTCGGAAAATACAGCCAGGCGTGAGCCCCACCTTGTTGCAGCAGTTCAGCGAAGTTGGGCATGTCAGACCTAGAGGTACTTGGTAATTTGTTTGAACGCTTCCAATGGTGCGCGCTCGCCATTGTTCAAGGCCGAGACGGTGTCCTCCAGGCAGTGATCGATGTGATCCTGAATGAGCGTGCGCTTGGCTTGGCACACCGCTTTTTCAACAGCGTGTAGCTGCTGGGCGATGTCCACGCACTGACGACCCTCTTCGATCATGGTGATGATGCCGCGTAAATGGCCGTCTGCCCGCTTGAGACGCTTGATGATCGCCTCGTGACTTTGGTGGGTGTGGGGATGGCTGTGTTCGTGTTCGTGCTCACTCATGACTTGAGCCTCAGGCATCATTGAATTACGCTGGCATCCTATCCCCCCTAGGGGGATATGGTCAAACGCATAAAATCCCTACAAAACGAGTTGAAATCCGAACGCTATGTTCAGCAGAACACTGACAACAACGGTGGTAATCGCGCTTGCTCTCGCCATGTTTGTGGCCTGGGCCGGGCATACCTATACGTTGTCGGTAACGTCGAAACCGCCTGCCTGGGAGATTGCGCAAGACGCCCATCACTCCCATGAAGAGCAAGCCGAGATGTCGTGTGCGAGCTGCTCGGATCACTATCACTCGCCGTTGACCCCTGATCATCAGCACGAAACGCCACAGTTGACCTCCGCGTTGAGTTTGGCCACTCAGCCAAAGCTCTCTATGCAGGTCGATGCGCCACGCTATTCCGTTCCCCGCCCGCCGATTTTCTTGATCGAGCGACCACCGCGTCCTTCGTTCGCATCCTGACCATGGCCGCACCGCGGCCTTTGATCCCTGCAACGTAGGATTGATCTATGCATTTGCACTCGATGAGCGGCGTTGGCGCATTTACTGCGCCTTCGCGTCGCCTGCTACTGCTGCTGTTTTTATTTGTCGCGTCACTTTTCCTTGCAATGCCCGAGGCGATGGCTCATGCCGTCGCCGAAGGTGACAAGGGATTCATCCAGGAAAGCTCCGGCGTCATGTTGCTGCCCTTCATCTACATGGGCGCCAAACACATGATGACGGGCTATGACCACCTGCTGTTTCTGTTCGGGGTGATCTTCTTCCTCTACCGTCTGAAAGATGTGGGGCTTTACGTCACGCTATTCGCCGTAGGCCACTCGGTCACGCTGCTGCTGGGTGTGCTGAATGAGATCAGCATCAGCTCTTACATCATTGACGCCATCATCGGTTTCTCGGTGGTGTACAAGGCGCTCGACAACCTAGGCGCATTCCAGCGTTGGTTCGGTTTCCAACCCAACACCAAAGTGGCCACGCTGATCTTCGGCCTGCTCCACGGTTTCGGTTTGGCGACCAAGATCCAGGAGTACGAAATCTCGCCTGATGGCCTGATTCCGAACCTGATCGCCTTCAACGTTGGTGTCGAGATCGGCCAATTGCTGGCCCTCAGCGCGATTCTCATTCTGATGGGGTATTGGCGACGTACGGGCAGTTTCTGGCGCCACGCCTATACCGCCAACGTCGCCATGATGAGTGCCGGTTTCCTCCTGATGGGTTACCAAATCACCGGCCTGTTTGTCTCCGCGTAAGGAATTCTGACTATGTTCAATACTCCGCTTCCAACTGTTAATGAATTGCCTAGCACTCGCAAACTGGTGCGCTCGACTGTCATTGCCCTACTGACTGCGGTCGGCCTGCTGGTGACCGTGGTCATGCCTTCGGAATACGCCGTTGATCCTACGGGTGTGGGCCGCGCACTGGGTCTGACCCAGATGGGCGAACTGAAGATCATCCTTGCCCAGGAGGCTTTGGCAGATGCAGCCCCACCGCAACCAGTATCTCCAACTCCAGCTCCACAGATTGCGCAAATCCAGCCCGCCGAGATACCTGCGGTTCAGCCAGTGACGACGCCTGCCCCGGCTCTGAAGACGAATCAAATGAGCGTCACGCTCAAGCCAGGTGAAGGGACAGAAATCAAACTGGAAGTGCTGAAGAACAAGACTGTTAGCTATGAGTGGACAGCGGCTGGTGGGCCTTTGAACTACGACACCCATGGCGAGCCTTACAACGGTGAAAAGGGTTACTTTCACAGCTACAACAAGGGCAAGCAGGTCAAAAGTGATAAAGGTGAGTTCACTGCCATTTTTGACGGCACCCACGGTTGGTTCTGGCGTAATCGCAGCAACAACGACGTGACCATCTCACTGAAAACGACCGGCGATTATTTGAGCGTCAAACAATAATTCGAGACGGGGATGGCTGTTCTACTGCCGAAAATGCAGCGTTCAGCCTGACCACAGACCATTTAGTTCATTCATTTTTTGAAGAGCCTCCCCATGAAAACTCCAACCACTCTGATTCGTTCGATGCTCCTGATCTGCTTCCTCGGCCTGATGACGGCATGCGGCGGTGGTGAGAAGAGCGCAACCTCCGAGAGCGCCGAACACGGACACTCACACGAGTAGCACCTTGGAAAACAACATGGCCGCGATTGCGGCCTTGTTTATCTTTACATCTCAATCCATGTGCCTCGTGCTTTGAACGAACGCAGCCTTTTTTTACACATTTACTTCCGGGTAACAGACTCTGTTGGCTCGCGAAGCTAGCGCTCGCAAATAGGCTAGCCAGTTAAGCGGTTCTTATCTTCTATTTTTGCATCGTTCTGTCTCTTGGTTAGGTTCACCAGGCATCAGGCAATCTATGCATCAATGACATATTTATTACAAAAACCATATATCTATTCCCTCTGATGTTTTTGAAGCGAACCTCTGAGCCATTTTTGTAGCTAGCGCCATAACATAGGGCTTTTAGTGAAGTCTGTCGGCGGAGCCCTATCGCTTGATGGATTAATCTGCCGTTGACCCTTTACCTCGCATGCGGAAAAACATATATTCGTTAAACCGCATATGAGCTGAGGCTTCACAATGACCAGCAAAGCCCGTGTCCTGTTCGTCTGTACCGCCAACGCTGCACGATCTCAGTTGGCCCAAGCGTTGCTGAGGCATATCGATTCGGAGCATTTCGAGGCGTTCAGCGCCGGCACAACTCCGACTCAGGTAGATCCGCGCACCTTTGAGGCGCTTTCACACAGCGGTGTGAGTACTGAAGGGTTACGTAGCAAGTCGATAGACGAGTTCCGTGGTGAGCGTTTCGATTACGTCATCACCTTGTGTGATAAAGCCGCATCGGAATGCCTGTCTTTACCTGGAGCCGGTGAGGCATTGGCCTGGAGTTTTGAGGACCCAGTCACCAGCACCAAACCCGATGCCTTCCGTCACACCCTTCACGAAATTCATGAGCGCATCAAGATGTTCGTCTTGGTCAAAAACAAACACTGAGAAAACGATATGGCTGACCATCTGACACCGACCACTGTTTTCAAATGCCTGGCTGACGACACTCGGGTCCGCACGATGATGCTCATCACCCGTGAAGGAGAGCTTTGTGTTTGCGAGCTGACCTGCGCGTTGAACGAGAGTCAGCCAAAAATCTCCAGGCACCTAGCGCAACTGCGTACTTGCGGCCTGTTGTCGGACCGTCGGCAAGGCCAATGGGTGTATTACCGACTGCACCCGAACCTCCCTGACTGGGTTCATCAAGTTCTGACCACTGTGCTCGAAAGCAACAAGCACTGGTTGAGCCCTGATGCCAAACGCCTTGATGAAATGGGTGACCGTCCTGAACGTGCAGCCGTGTGCTGTGAAAGCAAAATCGCCTGATTCCGCCTTCGACTACGAGATCACTCGATGAAAATCCTGTTCCTCTGCACTGCCAATAGCTGTCGCAGCATCCTCTGTGAAGCGGTCTTCAATCACTTGGCGCCGGAAGGCATGAAAGCCTACAGCGCGGGCAGTCAGCCCAAAGGTGAAGTGCATCCGCTGAGTCTCAAGACGTTGGAAAACGCTGGTATTTCGACGGACGGGTTGTTCAGTAAGTCCAGCGATGTCCATGTGAACTTGGCTCCTGATTTCGTCATCACTGTGTGCGACAAGGCTGCCGGTGAAGCCTGTCCGGTATTTTTCGGACCGGCCACTAAGGCCCATTGGGGGCTGGCTGACCCTTCGGAATACCAAGGGACGCAAGAAGAGATCGAGGCGGCTTTTGAAGCCACTTTGGAGCAGATCAGAACCCGTGTTGAAGCCTTCCTGGCTCTACCGCTTTCCCAGCTAAGTGCCGAACAGCTCAAGGCAGAGCTGGCCCTGATTGGCACGCTGTAACCACAGGAGCAATGATCATGAGTAACAGCCGCCTTTCTTTCCTGGACCGTTACTTGACGCTGTGGATTTTTCTCGCCATGGCCTTGGGCATCGGTTTGGGGAGCCTGTTCGAAGGCTGGCCGCAGTGGCTCAACAGTCTTTCTGTGGGCACCACCAACATCCCAATCGCTATCGGCTTGATCGTGATGATGTATCCGCCTCTGGCCAAGGTTCGTTATGAGGAACTGCCGGAGGTCTTCAAGGACAAGCGCATCCTCGTCTTGTCTTTGCTCCAGAACTGGGTCATCGGCCCGGTGTTGATGTTCGCGCTGGCGATCATTTTCTTGAGGGATCAGCCGGAATACATGACGGGCCTGATCCTGATCGGGTTGGCTCGTTGCATCGCGATGGTGCTGGTCTGGAATCAGATCGCGGGAGGCAACAATCAGTACGTCGCCGGGCTGGTAGCGTTCAACAGTATCTTCCAGATCCTGTTTTTCAGTGTGTATGCCTGGGTCTTCCTTGGTCTGCTGCCGCCGCTGTTTGGGTTAGAAGGCAGTGTGATTGAGACCAGCTTTGTCAGTATTGCCGAGTCGGTCCTGATCTACCTGGGTGTACCGTTTCTGGCAGGCTTCCTGACCCGCAGGATCCTCATTGCCCGTAAAGGTGAAGCTTGGTTTCAGGAGCGCTTCATTCCAAAGATCAGTCCGCTGACGCTGGTGGCACTGCTGTTGACCATCGTGGCCATGTTCAGCCTCAAAGGTGACGTGGTACTGCAATTGCCATTGGATGTGTTGCGTATCGCAATCCCTCTGACGATCTACTTCGTGGTGATGTTCTTCATCAGCTTCTGGATGGGCAAGCTGCTCAAGGCTGACTATCCGCGCACCACCGCGCTGGCTTTTACAGCCGCAAGCAACAACTTCGAACTGGCGATTGCCGTGGCCATTGCCACCTTCGGCCTGGCTTCCCCGGTCGCTTTCGCCACGGTGATTGGCCCGCTGGTGGAAGTGCCGGTATTGATTTCCCTGGTCGGTGTTGCGCTCTGGTTGAAACGCCGCTGGTTCGATGAATCCAAGAGCGCCGTTGCGCAGGACAAAGACTATGTTTGATGACCACATCCCCCAACTCGATACCGAACTGGTTGATCTCCCATCGACTGACAAGCTGGGCATCGAGAAGACTTCTATCCATAAACCACGCATTTTGCTGTTGTACGGATCGACCCGTGAGCGCTCCTTCAGTCGCCTGCTAGTCGAGGAGGCCGCTCGATTGCTGGAGCACTTCGGCGCCGAGGCGCGGGTTTTCAATCCGTCAGGCTTGCCGCTACCAGATGACGCCCCCGACGATCATCCCCGTGTGAAGGAACTGCGCGAGCTGATGCTGTGGTCCGAGGGGCAGGTTTGGTGCTCTCCAGAACGTCACGGCTCCATGAGCGCGGTGTTCAAGGCGCAGATTGATTGGGTGCCACTCGCGATGGGCGCGGTACGCCCGACCCAGGGTAAAACCCTTGCGGTCATGCAGGTGTGCGGTGGCTCGCAGTCGTTCAACGTGGTCAATCAGCTGCGAGTGTTGGGACGTTGGATGCGCATGTTCACCATCCCCAACCAATCCTCCGTGCCGAAGGCCTATATGGAATTCGACGATAACGGCCGGATGAAGCCTTCTCCGTTCTACGACCGCGTCGTTGATGTGATGGAAGAGTTGGTGAAATTCACGCTGCTGCTTCGCGACCGCCAAGACTATCTGGTGGATCGTTATTCCGAGCGCAAAGAGTCGGCGGAAGAACTCATGAAACGTGTCAATCAGCGCTCCATCTGAGGATTTTTTACCGTGCCACAACACCCTTATTCCGTACTGCCTCTGGCACAGTTCAATGGCCAATTGATCTTCACCCCGTGCCCAGGCACGAAGGGCACCCGACCATTCGAGGCGTTGCAAACCCTTAAGGATGCGGGGGCATCGGCGTTGCTGACGCTGATGCCGACCGAGGAGTTGCTTCAGAACGAGATCGACCTGCTGCCCGAAGAGTGCCAAATGCTCGGCATCGAGTGGTTTCACCTGCCAGTAGAAGACGATCAAGCGCCTGGCGAAGCATTTAAAGCCGCTTGGGCGCAGCACCATCCGCGACTCAAGCAATTGCTGACCGAAGGGAAAACCATCGCCATCCATTGCAAGGGCGGCTCGGGCCGTACCGGTTTGGTCGCCGCTCAACTGTTGATCGAGAGCGGTGTGCCCTTCAGCGATGCCATCCGCGATGTTCAGTCGTTGCGTCCGCGTGCCATTCAGCATCCTGCCCACATTGAATACATCGGCCAGTTTGACACTCAGTCGAACTCCCACTGACAACAGATACAGAGCACAACAACATGACTATCAAAGTTGGCATCAATGGTTTTGGTCGGATCGGTCGCCTCACGCTGCGCGCCGCTTGGAACTGGCCAGAATTCGAATTCGTGCAGATCAACGATCCGGCAGGCGATGCAGTAACCCATGCGCACCTGATCAACTTCGACTCTGTGCATGGTCGTTGGCACAACGAAGCCAGCGCAGAAGGCGATCAGGTGGTGATTGGCGGCAAGCGCATCAAGGTGACCGCGAACAAAGCGATTGCCGACACCGACTGGTCGGGTTGCGATCTGGTGATCGAGGCCAGCGGCAAGATGAAAACCGTTGCTGTGCTTCAGGCTTACCTGGATCAGGGCGTTAAGCGTGTGGTGGTCTGCGCTCCGGTGAAGGAAAAAGGCGCGCTGAACGTCGTCATGGGTGTCAATCATCAGCTGTTCAATGCTGCGGAACATAGCATCGTCACCGCTGCTTCGTGCACCACCAACTGTTTGGCGCCAGTGGTGAAAGTCATCCACGAAAAGCTGGGCATTCGCCACGGTTCGATCACCACCATCCACGACCTGACCAACACACAAAGCATTCTCGATCAGCCGCACAAGGATCTGCGCCGTGCGCGTGCCTCCGGTATGAGCCTGATCCCAACCAGTACGGGTTCGGCCACCGCCATTGCCGAAATCTTCCCGGAGCTGCGTGGACGCCTGAATGGTCACGCCGTGCGCGTGCCGCTGGCCAACGCTTCGCTGACGGACTGTGTCTTTGAGGTCGAGCGAGCCACAACGGTGGAAGAGGTGAACCAACTCCTCAAGGACGCTTCCGAGAACGAGCTGAAAAACATCCTCGGTTTCGAGGAGCGTCCATTGGTATCCATCGACTACCGTACCGATCCGCGCTCATCAATCATCGATGCGCTGTCGACCATGGTCATCAATGGCACTCAGGTCAAACTCTATGCCTGGTACGACAACGAATGGGGCTATGCCAATCGCACCGTCGAACTGGCCAAAATGGTCGGTCTGGCAGTCTAAGGAGTGGTCATGAAAGCGTTGTCAGCCCTCGCTCCGGAAGTGCGGCAGTACCTGCTCGTCACGGGCAACTACTGGGCCTTCACCCTCACTGACGGCGCCTTGCGCATGTTGGTGGTGTTGCACTTTCACGCGTTGGGCTACAGCCCACTGCAAATCGCGGCATTGTTTCTGTTCTACGAACTCTTTGGCGTGATCACTAACCTGGTGGGTGGCTACCTCGGCGCTCGGCTGGGTCTGAACCGAACCATGAACATCGGGCTGGGCCTCCAGGTCGCGGCGCTGTTGATGCTGACGGTTCCGGTAGCCTGGCTAACCATCCCTTGGGTGATGGGCGCTCAGGCACTATCGGGAATTGCCAAAGACCTGAACAAGATGAGTGCCAAAAGCTCCATCAAGCTTCTGGTCCCCGATGGGCAGCAGGGCAAGCTCTACAAGTGGGTGGCGATCCTCACCGGCTCGAAGAACGCACTCAAGGGTGTCGGCTTCTTTCTTGGTGGAGCCTTGCTGGCACTCATCGGCTTCAAAGGCGCCTTGCTGGCCATGGCGGGTGTCCTGGCGCTGATCTGGATCAGCAGCTTGATCCTGTTAAAGAAGGACCTGGGCAAGGCCAAAGCCACGCCAAAATTTCGCGACATCCTGTCCAAAAGCCGGGCGATCAATATCCTTTCAGCGGCCCGAATGTTCCTGTTCGGCGCCCGCGATGTGTGGTTTGTGGTGGCCTTGCCGGTGTACCTGAGCAGCGTGTTCGGCTGGGACTTCTGGGAGGTTGGCGGCTTCCTCGCGGCCTGGGTGATTGGCTACGGCATTGTGCAGTCCTTCGCGCCCAACATCACCGGCAAGAAACGTGGCCATGTACCGGATGGTCGTGCGGCATTTCTGTGGGCACTTGCACTGGCAGGTCTGCCGGCGGCCATTGCTCTTGGACTGAACACAGGTTTGTCGCAGCAGATGGTGCTGCTCGGCGGGTTAATGGTCTTTGGCGCGCTGTTCGCGGTGAATTCGTCTCTGCACAGCTACCTGATTGTCTCTTACGCCAAGGAAGACGGGGTGTCGCTGGATGTAGGTTTTTATTACATGTCGAACGCTATGGGACGGTTGATAGGCACGGTGCTCTCCGGCTGGGTTTATCAGGTGTATGGGCTGGGTGCGTGCTTGTGGATATCGAGCGCATTCGTGCTGCTCGCAGCACTGATCTCTATTGCGTTACCGAGGCATGCCGAAGCGTTTTAATCACCCCTAAAGGCGGCTTGGAGTCGAACGCTGTGTGAGAATGTCATTGATCTCAAACAAGGATGCCACTCTCATGGCGAAGCTGCCGATCAGCGCAAAGAGTTTCGACGAAGGCTTGACGGAAATTCAGCGCATTATTCGACGCTACGACCCGCTCAGCTTATTGGAAGCGGCGTTGAGGTATCTGTACAGTCCCACCAAAGATCGCTTTGAGCAGGCATCCAAGCAGCCATGGTTGATCATGTTGTTTATTAAATGGACTTTTCTAGATCCATTAGTAAATAGCCCATTGAGGCGCCCCTCAATCTCTCAGAATGAAATGCTTGAGTTGCTACAAAAGGTCCTTGACCTGACGGAAACCGGTAGCCTGCCCGATGAGTACGAAGACGTACGGCTTTTTTTCCGGGCGGTGGCCTACCAGCAGTTTTTTCATCAGACAGAGAGCGGCTTGGTTGATATTGCTCGTCAGGAGCTTTTGTTCGCAAAAGTCCCGGAAAATCATTATTTCAAAACTCGTTTCCTGAATGGCACTGGGGTGTCCATACAGGACTTTCTGCGTCTTTCTTTTGCGGTCCTTGCTAGCACGAAGAAAAGTGGTCCTGTACTTCAGCGAGCCACTCTTTTTGGTCTCTGTCCAGCCTTTACACCGATGGCTGTAGACGCCTATCTACGTACCATTTCTGTCGAAGTTGGAGATTTGCATCGCACCTTAGAAGAGGTAGACAAGGACGGACGCCACCCGAACGAGTATTTGCAGCAAACGCCCTTCCTAAAATTCCCATTCATCAAGGTTCGCTCCGAATATTTGTGTGTGTCCCCTCATGTTCTTGAGCGATCCTTGGGACATTTCATCTACGACTACCTCAAGCGAGCTGACGTAGACGGGTTCAATAACGCTTTTGGAAAGTCGTTTGAAAAATATGTAGGCGACTGGTTGAGCAAGTCAGGGTTGCCGACAGCCAACGAGAGCGAATTGACTCTGGTCCTGCCTGGTCAAGGGAAAGTCGTCGATTTCATTGCTGCTGATGGTGATTCGAATGTGCTGATCGACGCCAAAGGTGTGGAAATGGCGCAGCGGGGTATGGTTGCGTTTCAACGGGGGGATGTTCGTCGAGCGACCCAAACGTCCTTGATTAAAGCTTTCGAACAAGGGCATGAAGTTGCTGCTCGAATCGCTTCGATGGGCGGTGATCATCCCGTGATTCGTCAGCGCTCCTCAACCTACTTGCTGGCTATTACATACAAAGAGCTGTACATCGGGAACGGAGTTACTTTCGCAGCCGTTGTAGGAGATGCAGTGCTCGAAAAAATTCGATCCAAATATGCTGAGCAACATTTGATCCCCGTCGAAAATATTTACTTCCTCACGATCCATGAATTTGAAGAGCTGATGAGTCTGGTAGCAAGCCAAAAAATTGGTTTAGTAGAAGCCCTGGAGAAGGCTAAGCAAGCTGATTCTGAGCGGATGACCCAAAAATTCAATTTCGAGCTGCATATCCATGAGTGGTCGAAGCAACTGGGCAGAGAGCAACCATTACGAGAAATCCTCAAATCGATGGTGGATGAAATGCGCGTTGCGTTTCCTGCTCAGCCCGAGACAGCGGCGCAGAAATAAATCGGGACGCAGTTCGTCAATCACTTCAATTTCGCGCTGATAATGCTGGCTTAATTCAGGTCCAGTGATATCGCCTGGATCAGGGCCTTTCGATAGACCGCTGAGAACATTCATCCAATTGTAAGAGCCATTTGCAGCGACTGCACTCCAGCCCATGAAACGCTATCTGCGGTTTTGCCTTATCTTCTTGATCAGCCTGGCGCTCCCCCTCAGCGGGATGGCGGGTGTTCAGGCACCGACAGAACCTTGTCCAATGAAGACGATGGGCATGGCGATGATGGACGACATGGGCGTGGACTGCTGCAACGAAATGAAAAGCCCTTCCGAGCACGGTAATGGAAGTAGCCGGAGCGCAATGTTGCGTCGGCTTCTGCCACCCGCTTTTTACGAAAACCAATTATTCAGTAACGTAGCGTGAATGGCCGTTATTGGCTGTGGATTCGATCAATCAATGCTATGACTGAAGCTGCGATAATGCTTAGTAGAAAGACAGAGCATGGAGAAGGCATATGCAAGACAGCGGATGGAAGGCGCGCTTAGATATTCTGCGGGACGCAGTGAAAAGAAATATGCTTGACAAGCTAGTCGGACATGGCTGGGAAGCGTCCATAGTCCGTGAGGTTGCCGCAGGAGAGTATGTGGTCGTAAAGGCGTCTAGAGGCGGGGCGGAGCGTTCGGCCGCAGTACTCTATTCGTCAGCGACGAGCAACAATGTATACAAGCAACTGGCTGGAGAGGTGTCCGTTATCTTTTTTAACGGACAGCCGTACATGGTTGAGTCATTCGCTATGGGGGTATCCATTCCCGTGAAGCCGATTGACGATTTTCAACCCCTTCTCATCGAATGGAACCGTGAAAGCAGCACTGGAAAGTTTGCGCCTACGACAATGAAAGCAGAAGAGACGAGCATTGAAGAATTGCAGGCACCGCGGCGAGTGCTGCTTTCAGAAACTCCGATAGAAGCAGTCTGGGCGAGGCTTGCTCAGTTAAAAAGTGCGACTCTTGCTCGAAAGATGGTCGACCGTCGCGCTCAACTTGAAAGCCTAAGCCTTGAGCCGTCGACTATTGTGTCAAAGGGAGAGGGCGTTGCTTTCGCGCTCCGAAATGCCACCGATTATTTCAGTGCCATTGATCGAAGAAATGTCAGTCAACGTGTACTCAATCTGTATTACGGCACAATGTCGTTCGCATTGCCGAGATGCTTGCTTCACCAAGTGGTCCTCAAACCCTCTCAGAGTTGGAGGCAACAACCAAAAAAGGGCATGGCCTTTATACCCATGATGGTTTAGATGACCGATTTGAGAGTTTGGCCATTGGCGCGCTCGTCTCGGGTTTTTTCCCAAGTTGGGTTAAATCGATGTCTGCAAACTCACTTGTCGCTGCCAAACGGAAACCAGACGGTCTGGATGCACTGAAAGCACTGCCCGTTGAAAGCTGGCTTACGATGGAGCAGCTGTTTTCTCGGATACCTGAGGTTGCGGATCTTTTTGAGGACATATTTGAAGGTAAACCTTCTTGGGTAACTCCTGCTTACGATCAAGAAAGTAATGGTCGGCACCACCGTGCGACGACGACCTACGCTCTTTTGATAGATGAGTCTGGGCGAATGACGGTGGATGATATTGCTGCTTTTCCTGGGGCAATTCGCGAGATCATCCAAGTTTCGTCTAGGTCATCAGCAAGCCATTTCCGTGTGGCAATTGATCATCCGGAGTCGAGTATTTGGTGGGATGCACTTCAGCTACATCACAGCCCATTTAAAAGACATGCGCTAATGCTGCCTCTCTTTGGAACGATAAATGAGTATCGAGCGACATGTTTGGTGTTGCTCTATGCGTTGTCCATTCTGGTTCGCTATCGTCCAAGCCTATGGCGGCAGATACAGGAAGGGGAGCTTGATCATTTCAGGTCACTGATCGAGACGTTCCTCTCAGCAGTTGAGCGCATTCTTCCAGAACAGTTTCTGGAGAAAATTACCGGTCAGTCGATCTCTGTACATCAACCCGGCTCGTTTTTTTCCTAGGGGGGGGCTGACGATCTTGAGCGTTCCTCCATCCGCTTTCAGTTGATAAATTCGGGAAACCTACCTATCCGATTGAGGCAGCAGGGGGCCAGTGGTGGCGTACGCTGGAAAAGACATCATCGACTCGGAAGGTGGGTGCTCATAGGTTGAGGACAGCACGGCACTGAGTCGGTCGCCCAACAGGTTCCAGGCTTTTTTCTTCTCTTCGGCATAGTCGTGATGCAGGTAGTGGCGTCTCACCCGCGAGCCGGCCAGCACATGATTTTGGCAACGATCGATGACGTCCAGGCTGACCCCCAAGGCCTGCATCATGGTGGCGCCCGTGCGGCGCAGGTCATGCGGCGTCCAGTCGCCGTTCTGGCCGTCGGCAAGGACCAAGGTATCGTCGTGACGCCGTCTGGAAAGGGCCTTGCGGTTTTTGAACCGGGCTTGGCGGTCACCCACCTGTTTGCTCACCACCTTCACGTCCACATGCCCATCATCCTGCTTGTTCGGAAAGCACCATTGGCTATGTCCTGTCAGGGTCTTGAGTTCCTGAAAGAAATGCAGGCCGAAGGGGGAGAGGAAGACATGGTGGTCTTGTTTCTTGCCGCGGGAGCCTTTGACGTTTTCGCTCGGGAGGAACCAGGTCTGCTGGTCTAGATCGACATTTTTCCATTCGGCCTGCAGCAACTCGCCAATCCGGCATAGCGTGCCCAGGCTGATCCAGAGCGCGAGCTGCGTTTCCTTCTTTAGCGGACGAATGCCGTCGTATTTTTGGCCCGCGGGGAGGGCGTCGTAATCGGCGGTCATTTGCTGGAAGCGGTTGTGCAGTTCCAACAGCTCAGCCGGCGAAAGGATGCGGCTTCTTTCGGCTTCGTAGTCGGCAGGGATCAAGGGGGAGATGTCGACCAGCTCAGTTGGATCACCCTCGAGCAATAAGGCCCGCCAAGGTTGGCGCTTTCTAGCCCAGCTAAACATCTGGGTGAGGTCGGCGAAGAAACTGATGGCTTGCCGGTGAGCGCCGCGGTTGACCACGGTGCGGATCAGCGCCCGAACATCGTGTTCGGACACACTGCTGACCGCTGTCTTGCCAAGTGCCGGAAAAAGATCCTTGTTAAAGCGTCGTTGCAACTCGGCATTGCCGTCTTTGCGCGCAACGCCATCCAACAGCCACGCCTTGGCCAGATCCTGGACGGTCAGCGTTTGCACCTTCGTCGTTTTTACTTGTTCGGCCTCTACGTTAGCCGCGGCGTAGGCCTGTGCCTTGGCGGTTTTCTTCTGCTCGTTGGGATTGATCTGCTCATCGATGAGCGCACGGGCCTGGTTGCGGGCCTTGCGGATGTCCGTCAGGGATTTGCGCGGCCAGGACCCGCAGGAGTACTCTTTGTTCTGCTCGCCCCAGCGATACCGATAGAAAAAGCTGACCGACACACCGTCCTTACGGACTGAGATTCGACCGGCGAGATTGCCATCCTCCCTGAGGATGCGGCCGGCATCATTGGCGGTCAGCGACTCGAGTTCTTTGATGGTAATTTTGGCCATGAAACGGACTTCCCCTACTTTTACCCCCACAAAAACGTCGGCTCTTGATGGACGTTACTGGACTCTCGTAGAGCAGAACACCGCTGGAGCTCAAGTAAATACTAGCTTAGAAAAATCCAGAGTACAATTTCGGAGTCTTTCAAGAAGTATGAAAAAGGAGATGGGGTGCTAGGGGTCGAGTGTTCGAATCACTCCGTCCCGACCATATAATTCAAGGGGTTGCGAGATTTTATCTCGCGTCCCCTTTTTATTTTAAAGTGTTTTTACCCCTACGAAACGACTGGCTTTGGATGGAATGCTCGTCTGTTTCGAAGAAAACGGACGCGAGACTTCTGGGTGCAAATGTTCCCCCGCAGTAAGTTCGGCGATGGAGGGTAGGGGGACCTAAATGACGACTCGTCAGCAGTCTCCAGCTTTGTCTTTGGGGGGGCGCTACCGAGAAGCCCCAATAGCCCCATAAGACAAAATGTCAGCAAAATCGGGGCTAGAAGATCTGGGGCTCGATGCCTATCCATTCAAACTCTCAGTCCTGTCGATCCACCTGAAGCCGCGTGACCAGGTTAGGCTGCCGCTGAGAGCGTAGCTTGCGCGGCCTGATTCATCCAACCATAGAAATCACCGATCTTCCCACAAGCGCTGTCAGTGCCGGCAGCCTCTTGCTTCGGATGTATTCGATGCTTCCCACCAGGTAGACACAGTCTCTGGCCCGGGAGATGGCGACATTCATGCGTCGGTCGAGAACGTGGCGGGCCCGACGGTACGCACGAACGAGAAGAAGACGACGTCAGCCTGACGCCCTTGGAACGCATCGACGGTATCCACCTCGATTGTCAGGTGCTCGCGGAAATCGAGTTTGCCTAGGGCGAGCTTGAGCTGCCTGCATTATGCGCTGTACGGCGTGATCACGGCTACGCTCAGCCGCTTGCCGTCGCTGAAGTAGGACTTGGACTCTTCGCTTTGAAGAACGGTGGTGCTGGCATCCATCAAAACATCACCAGAGCCCTCGGTATCGCCGCGGGCTGAGGCCTCAGCAATCACAGCAGACTTTGCTTCGCTGATTTGCTCACACATCGTCTTCAGGCGATCAACGATGATCTGAATCTCGCGCTGGTTGATCAATGTCTTTTCATCTTCCCCGCGTTCAGGGGGGACGAAGTACCCCTTGGAGTCGTAGGTCAGCCAGGCGAAGTGCTCGAACAGGCCATTACCCTCCGTGCGGCAGTGGTCGAGGCCGTTGTTGTAGAAGTGCTTGGAGAGGAATTTGCCGATCTCTGGCAGCATCCGGTACTGCTTGAGCTGCGTGCTTTTAATGTGCTCGGGGAAATTCTCGAAGATGCGCTCGATGACGCCGCCTCTGATGAGCTTCTCCTGGGCCTTGTCGAGTGCCGAGAGGGCTGAAGACTCTTCTTTGCGAAAGGTCTGTGGCAACTGCTCGTGGTCGCCCAACCGCTTGCACAGCGCTCCGGTACACAGGTCGCCGCGTCACCTAGCAAGCTAACCGCAGCCCTAGGCGTAGCACTTTGAACATCAAGTGGTGGCAGAATATGCTCATTGGAATGCGGGCTAGGGTTCGGTACGGCCTGAGCTACTGGGCGGAGCCTGCTAAGCAGCCGCTACTTCTGAGTCTAGGGGCGTGGCGGCAGTGATGACGGTAAGTGACATGTCGACTTGAGTTGCTGCGCGGGCCGGGGCTTGAGGTCTGGCTCTGCTAGTCCTGGACCAGGGTCGCGATAACTGCTTGGCTGGTGTAGCTGAACCGTCGATCTTGCGGGGCGATGGCCTAGTTTGGCCAGACTTGTGGGCCATGGTGCCCCGGCAAAAAAACTCGAACGGGACTGCAACGCCGGACCAGCCGATCGCTGACTGTTGCTCCTGGCGATTTCTGCCAGAAATAACGGGCAAAATTCGGCCCAATCGCTCTCCATCAGGATGAATGCTCTAGCGCGTTCACGCGGAGTTATTCAGAATAAGTGTTTCTCTGAAGGGCTCAGCCTCATGAGCGATGTTCTACTAAACTACTAGCGGCACAAAACAATACCTCATTCTCTCGTTCGCTTTTTAATAAGCACTGATGTGGAAGGCATAAAATGGAAGTTTGCTTCGTGGTCGGGCGTAATGGTGCCGGAAAAAGCCAATATTTAATTGAGCAAGCCAAAGGCAATAATCAAGACTCACTATACTTATGCAATACTGTTCATGATCGGTCACAGGAGCTCAAGACTTCAAAGAGATTCTCCGTTAAAAATACTGGATCACACCCGAACAATGTCATGAAATCGGTGATCAAGAAGATGATGAGAGAAGGAACGCATCGTCTGCATCAAATCGAAAAAATACTGCTTTATTGCGGTTACGCTCCGCACATAACTGTGACCATGAGAACCGGTAAGATCGATAGCAGGCTGGACGACTTTTCTGACACCTCCTCCATTAAAAAACTAACCGAAATGATAGATAATTATTTTAATGGAGAGGATGAAATATCCTTCAATGTAAACTTCGGTGAAACCTCTGATATTTCAAGTCTGTCAAAGCTAGAGAATCTGTTGCATCAGGAAAAACCACTACGACATTACGGCATGGTAAAGGCAATTGAAATATCGCTTTACAAGAATAATGGAGAGCCTGTCCCCCTACTAAATGCAAGTTCTGGCGAATTGAGCCTGATGACTTCTCTGATTTTCGTTCTAGGCGAAATTTCGGGAACCAACATGATTCTTATTGATGAGCCAGAGAACAGTTTGCATCCTAGGTGGCAGCGAGAATATACCTCAATGCTATGCAGTCTAATTGAATATCATGAAGTAAAAGTCATTATAGCGACGCACTCTCCATTAATAGTTACAGGCGCACAGTTAGACGAGCGAGTGTCGTCATCAATATATCATCCGGCAACCGGAAATCTTGAATTTTCTTCCTCAACAAACATTGAAGAATTGTTATGGGGGCAGTTTGAGATTATTTCGCCAAAAAGTCGCTTTTTAAGCGAAAAACTAGCCGAGAAACTCGAAGAGCTATCCGCACACAAAGTTTCCCTTAATCAAGCAATTGAATTTATCGATAGCGCAAGCAATGCCTCTTTCGATGACGGCCAGCAAGACATTTTTATTGCAGCAAGACAACTTGCTGACAGCATTGCGAGAGGGTGAGTTATGCTTAGTGACCCGTTAATGCCCGCGCTCTCCGACTTTGTAATTACAGCGGAGGAGCAACTGGCCATTGATCATGCTCTTAGGCTTCATGATTCATGGAACATTGACCAAAAAGATATGGCTCCGGTTCGCCAGGTGCTGAAGAACCTAAGAGAACGAATAAAAGAATACCATCTATTAAGGCAGGGCTACACGTGCTGCTATTGTAGAACAAACCTATTCGGGGGTGGAGTTTTTATGGTGGATAGAGAGCATATTATCCCCAAAAGCCACTGCAAAAAATTAACTTATGTTATGGAGAATCTTTCAGTCTCTTGCAAGAGATGCAACATGGAAATTAAAAAAGACAAAACCAGCCTATTTGTTGATCCTGGTTCGATTGAGAGCACATATCTAGATAAAAGCACATATCGTGTAATTCATCCGAATTTTGAGGTGTACGAAGACTTTATAATAAGAAGACAAGAGCAACATGGGAAGGCAAAGCTGGTAAAATTCATCATTGAGACGCCTGGTGATAAAAGCAACTTTATGTTCAGCTTTTTCAAGCTGAATGATCTTGAAGTCAATAGTATAAATGATGCCCAGGGAGTTGCACCGCTTTCACCTAGTCAGCAATTGATGCTTGATGCGTTAAAAGCGCAGATACAAAATCAGCCTGCACTAGCACAGGAGATACTAAAACTAGTGCTTGAGGAGCAAGGTAGCAAAGCGTCCCTCCCGATGATTGCGAAAGCTATAGACAGCACGGATCCTTTTAACTTTTCAATAGGCTCGCTCGCTGATGTTGAGAGTAAATGGCTTGACTCAAAATGGGTTCCACTTCCTTCAGGAGGCGGCAGGGCTTTGGCTATCGGGCACGATGTCGTATTGGCATTACCCTCCCCAGATTCTAGCGACAATAATGGTCAACCCTAAGGGGTTGACCTGTCTGTTGGGTAATTGCACAGACTTGCCTAAGCGATTACTGGATCTGGGCATTCGAGCCGAGCTGGAAGCGGCGCGGGCGATTGGCATGCTTACATCTTGGCTGGCAATTCAAAGTTTGGCTCACGGTTGGCGAGCCAACTCTCACATAGTAGTTTGCGCATGCGCTCACCGGGCAATTGCTATTCACGCATGACAGTGAAACGGACACCCTGCTGATGACTTTCCCGGAATAGCCGACTTGCACCTAGGGAGTATGGATTAGGCAGCTCATAAACTGCGACGTTAGGACCCCGTACGTTCGCAACATAGAGAATACGCCAGCGGTTGGTTCCGTCATGGCGCATCGTTACTGCCGCAGTTACTTGAGAGCGCTCTAGGTCGATGTGTCCTGGATCCGCGACATGCGCCTTGACCTCGTAATGAATGAAGCCTTTCGCGTCCGATACTTTGAAGTCGAATCCTTGATCACTCTCTGGCGGAAGCCCTAGATACCTGCGGCCCATCGAAGATACCCAGTATTCGGGCCGCATATTTCGATGTTTATTGCGTAAATATTGATAGGCTGCGAGCTCCCCGGCGAAACCGATGAGGTCGCGTTGTTCTTGACTCAAATACTGTGGATCATCACCTCGATTGCTTGTGCCGCGCTTAGTCGGTCTAGGGGCAGTTCGAGGGCCAAAGACTTGTAATGCCGCAGGACCGGACCGCGTTTTGAATCCTCCACTTGCAAGAGTCTCTTGCATGACTTGCGCAACTGCATCATACCAACCCTGAGCACCACCATCGATTTCTAATTCCCCAAACTGCAGACTACGACGTTCTTTCTGTCTGCGCGTTTCTCGTTCACGCTCCTCTAATGCTTCGAATGCCAGATCACTATCGGAAAGACCGAGCGCAACAGTATCCAGGCTTTCCGGCATTTGATTTGGCCAGAGGCTCGCTCGGTGAAGTGCGGAGGGGACGGATCTCTCGTTGAGGGACTCGAAGTCAAGCGTACCGGATGACAGTGCAGCTCGAATCAGGCGTTCAGGTCCTTGCAACCAAAGTTCATCAAGTGGCGTCGAATTGCACTTCGCCCAAGCTCTGACCAAACGTTGCAAATGTTCCGCAATCCGCGTGAGTAGTTGGCGGTTGTGCTGGCGGACGCCGTCGATGGGACTGCCATTGGGAAAAGGGCCTGCACCAAGGCGGAGGGTTACCTGTCTATCGATTTCCTCATCTACCTGCTGTGTATCAATATCATCGAATCGTTCCACCCAATCATCTGGCAAGTGGAGCCATTTCAAAGCGACTGCTTCGCGATAGGTCTGAAGGGCTCCGTCTGCTTCAATGGATTGGGTGTACGCATCCCGTACGGCTCGCTCAACTTCAGCACGCCGATGCTCAACGCGGGAGGAGAAACGCTCCGTTAACCTTTTCTTGAACTCCAGCGGAGACCGACCAAGCGCAACTAGGCTCGCGTTCAGTACGTTGAACTCAAGCCCTAGTTCATGCCGTAGGCCGCTAAGTGTGTCGGCGTCTCGGCAGGCGCTGACGATTCTTTCAGCTTGGTCGGAGGGTATACCGTAACCAGAAATAACGGCCATCACGTCGGAATCATCTCTGAATTCGTCGGTCCGCTCGATCAATATTGCAGCCAGGTCGGTATGCCCCATGGCGTGGACGGACGGGATCAAATACTCCAATAAACGCGGCGTGGTCGCACGAAGCGATCGCCTCAGCTCGGTGATCCGAGAGACGGGTCGTCCAAGTGCTCGAGCGAGTTGCAAATCCGAAGGTGCTTTCAGCTCATGACCGTCTCGCGACATCTCGTTTCCAAACGCAGAAAATGTCAGGCGAAAAGCGTCCGTTAATCCCGGTCTGCCTATCGCCGCGGGCACGGCCGACGCGATCATGGGCAGGGTAGACCAATTCAAAAACTGCCCCTCACACAGGACTGTTGGATATTCTTCGTTGGCAACCGGAAGTATGCCGTCAAGCTCCTCTGGCAGAGTGCTTGAGCTTCCATCTATCGAGACCGTGATTTCTCGGACAAAACGCAGCCGTACTCGACGGATAGCCCCTCCCAGCGCCTGGCGAGCTCGAAGGGTGTTCTGGTTGCTTAGATTTGAGCTCACTTCCAGTACCAGAACGGCGAGGTCGGCGATCCATTCATAATCTTTGCTTACGAGCAGCTCATCCGCTGCACTCGGAAAAAAAGGAACGCCGTCTGTGGTGACGGATATCGAGTCCTCATGAATTGGCTGGGCCTTACAACCCAGATACGTTGCTAGCGCTCTGATACAGCTTGCAGTCGCTGTACCGCCCACATCAATTGTGATGCGACCAAAAGAAGCCAAAATTTGTTGAAAAGTTGGCCGCGAACCGTCGTCAATGTAGATCGTTTCAACGAGTGGAGCGCTTTTGTGAAGCGTCACGGCCGTCAAGCCATCAATAGTGTCTTTAGGGATTACGAGTGTCGAAGGCAGAGCCGGGCGCAAGTCGAGCTGAGCGTACTCTGTCCATGCTTCGCGGTAGGCTTTTCGAAAGTCATCAAGAAAGGCCTCTGATATACCGCGCTCCAGTAGCTCGCCAAGTGCGGCAATACGTCGGGGTGCACTTTTTGGGTCCGACCAAGCAGGTACATTCAATTTGCCGGACAACATCTCTTGAAGGTAGCGGTTGTTTTCTATCAGCTCTCGTACCATACGCTCCGGCCGCGGTACGAAACGAGGTATGTCACTCCTGCTGCCTAACCAGCACTGACCTAAAGTTAACCCTTCGAAATCGTCGCCCGCCGACGCGGGAATCCAAGCAGTCGACTTCAGAAAAGCGGCGATGGCGCTAGGCCAGTGAATGTAGTCGGAACGGACGCCGCGGCGGGAGAGCGTTGTCACCATAGCTTCGGCTGGAATCTTTGTGAGCGCGTGGATAACTAGCCGCCCGTAAGCTAAGCGGGCCGCGCCGTTCATTGTGTCGTAGCTCGCTTGGCCGTATAGGTAGGGTACGCCATTCGTAACGTAGTCACCGCTTTGGTAGCCGAGGTCTCGTGACTGAGCGACGGCTTTGCGCCAGCAAATTCCCAGCTCCAGCTCGAAATTCTGTGTTGGTAAAAAACCATACCTCAAGCTTTGCCAGGCTGGTGAGTCCATTCGTACAGCGGCGCCTTTGCTCCAGGGAAGTCCGTCCCGCACGCCGGCAATTTTCAGAAAGTCCCGCCAGTCTTGAGCGCTTTCCCCCGGACCGGTTTTCCATTCGTTCCAATCAGGAAGCATCATCTTCGCGATTCCTGCAATCTGCTTGTCGTGGCTCGCCTCTTTACAGAGGTCAGTGAGCAAATTACCGAGCGTGTCGCGCCATCCCGCTGAGAAATAAGTAAGGCTCGCTTTGCCAATTCCGCCGCTGGCCAAGGGAACCCAGAGTCCCGCGGTCTGAAGGGCCTCGTCGAAGTCCGGGGTGCGATTTTGCTTCCATGTTCTGAACGCCCAGGTAAGGACTGACAAAGCGTCGCGTGTGCGAGGGCGAGCTCCGAGGAGTGTTCCCAATCTTGAAACCAAGTTGATGAGGCGAAACTCGGAAGCAAGTCCTGCGTTAACAAACGCCGTGACCACATCCGCAGACCAGGCAAGCGTCGGGTCGGCGAACTCGAGCCCCTTGGTTATGCAGCTTGGAGGAAAAACACCGGCGTCATCCAGGCGTTTTTTCTTCTTGGTGACACGCCCAGGGTCGGCATTGATGAAAAACTGAACCGGTTCGCCCGCTTCGGATTTAGCGCCTTCGGCTCGCACGAGTTTGCGAGCCTCGTTTCTAAAAATGAGTTTGCCTCGAAGCTGCTCAAGGATGTCCTTGCGTACGCTCAGGTCGGTATAAAAATCCTCCCAATTCGCGGCTGTAGCTTTGCGTTGGCGTTCAAGGTCGGCAGCGAGCAACGGTACCCACTTTGCGAGGCGGTCGTTTTCCGGCTCAAGCGGAAGCCCCACATCATCAGCAAGGCTGCGCAAGGCGATAACTCGCCTGGCTCCCAGCTTGCGTCGCAGCAGAAATGCGCCTGTAACCTTCGCAATCCAAGTCGCACGCAGTGATTTGTATTGGTCGTCTTGCCAGTCAAAAACATGGTCAAGGGTTGCCCATCTTGCATCACTGCCAGGGGGACTCATCGTTGGAAGTGGGAGAGTTTTGTACGCCAGCCCTTTATCCCGAAATGCAGCCAAGACATGGTCTGCGGGGCCCCATGTGATGGCATCCACAGCGGCGTGCACGTATGAGACAAGATTGATATTGGCAGCAGCTACACCATATATAAGGTCAATGCACATCTCTGCTGCGACCTTGACCAATTCTTGATTAAGGGCATTGTCCAGACTTAAGCCCTTGCGATCTGGATCTGGGAAAAACGGAGCATCCAAATGACCGTTAAAAGGACAGGGGGTTTCCATTGGCAAAAAAGCATAGTAGCGACCTTCCGGAACCTCGAACCCTAGGGGGATCGCGATGCTGACCGTGGGCGCGCCTGCCCAATTTCGCCACCTCTCTACCTTATGACGTTGTTCGACAGCAGCGTCCACTGCTCTTAAAAACCGCAGCGGATCAACGACGCGGCTGATGAACAAGTACGAGCGATCGTCGACAACGATTTCCTCTATCTCAAGATTGTCAATTTTCAGAGGACGATTCAGAGGGTAGCGACGACGCGTTAACACACGACGCGAAGTAGTGCCGTCCGCGTCAATTTTTTCAAATACGAGCTTGGTGAGCTTAGGTAGAAAGAGATTAAGCGGGGCACGCTCATCAAAAAGTGACTGCCATTCCTTTTCCATGCGAGAGGCGGCCATAAGGTCGGTCAACGGCAGTCTTATCACTGTCGCAAACCCATGCGATGCATAGTCCTGTATGTCATCGGGGAAGCTATTTATCACGAGCGGCAGTTGCAAGCTATGAGTCTTGCCGACGGCCCTTTCCGCAAGGTCGGGTTCAGCTAGATGCAGAAGTCGCTCGCGTTGGGCCTGCTCATCAGCAAATCGAAAGCAGAACCCGTCGAATTGCGCTGCCTTATTTTCAGCTTGAGATGAGTAGATCTGAGGATCATGGCTGATCAACGTAACACTGCGAAATCCAAGTCCTTTGTGGCCAATGGAGTTTCCGGGCTGCTTTCTACTTCTTGCCGGATTCACGATCGAGTCGACATCGGCCCGGGAGAATCCATTGCCAGTGTTACAGACGTCCAGCATCGCGTGCGGGGCAGAGGCAAGATCCAGCTTCACCAGGATATGGGCATCGACATCTTCACCAGCGCCGTCGTACGCATTCTGTATAAGCTCGCGCAGAATGCGGCCATCGTAAAGCGTTGCTGCGGTGTCAGTGAGTTGACGCATGGAGTCATCTCGCTCGGACCCCAGCTCGATGCCGTGGAGCGTGAGCTTGAGCTCTCGATCAAGTATCTGCTCTAGGTAACCGGAGGGTGACATCTCAATCGTGCGCGTGTCGCTTTCTGAGAAAGCTCTCGGCGCTGGTGCAGTTACGTCGATGCTCATGGTCTAGCTTCCCTGGCTTTCATGGCGTTGTGATGTCCGTACATTCAGAATGTGTATAGCGTATCTACACCACACCACACCACACCACACCACACCACACCACACCACGCCAGAACAGACGTGGTTGTTAAGGACTTCGTCCCCATAGGTCTCAGGCGTAATGGTTGATGCATCAACCACTATCGCCTGATCAAGAAACGGGGGAGTAATCCCCTTTCAGAATGAAGACTCCTAGTCGGCGATGAAGCCCCGCGTTCTCCATGTAGCCCGGACATAGTCCGGAAACTTGTAACCTTCGCCTAGGGTTAGTCTATCTGCATGATCCGAGACGATGATTTGCGGAGTTACGCCTGTCTTCTTGCCGGTTTCATCACAGAACTTGGCCAACTGAGTGAACATGTTGGTCACAGCACTCATGTCTGCGTCGACTGCGTCTTCACGCTTGGCCTGTTTTGAAAGCTCTTGAGCATCGAAATCCTCTGCGTCATCCAGTGAGGCAGGGAAGTACACCTGGGTGGGCTGATCAAGGAACAGGATTGGTGGGATTTTGCACCCTTTGTTCGATAGCGCCGCGAACTGGTAGTGCAGGGACATGAACAAGGCGAGGTGAGAGTACAACCAGTTCGCACCGCTGCCCATCGAGCGTAGGTAAACCCGAGTGTTCTGATTCTGCTGATACCAAAGGTCGAACGTTTCAACGTCAAAGCGCAGCTTTGAAGGCTTGTACGTTTCCTCGAAATCGAAGTGGTTGCCAAGCTCGCACATCTTGGCGTCGATCTCATTGCTTAACGTTTTCAACCTGTCCTTGATGTCGTATTTCTCAAGGAGACCGGCCAGGCGATCAACCTCAGTGCGCAGATTTTTCTCTTCAGTCGCCAGCTCCGACTCAGGTTTGTCTAACTGATCTTGAATGGCGATTTCAAGCCGAAGTTTGGCCTTAGTGGCCTGCTCATCGATCGATTTGGATGTCTTGAGCTTGGCAATCTCTTCATCAAGTGGCTGGATGTCGGCCTGGATACGACGCAGCTCTGCGTTCGCCTTATCGAGCGCGTCCTGAATGTTTCGGCGCTCTGCTGCGAAACTCTCCCGGGCATAGGCGGACAGCTTGAGCTCGTCATTCAACCACTCAATAGCACCTACGAGCTTGTTGGCTTCCATAGCGGGGGTGCTGGTGTGAGCCTCGCAAAGCGGGCAATGAGCTTCGGACAGCTCAATGGAATCGGGCAGTGTCTCAGCGGTCATGCTCAAGCTGAATTGTGTTGCAGAAGTCAGAGACTCAGTGACCAACCTCATCTGTCCCTGCAGCTTGCGCTTTTCGATGAGCGCAGCAATTCGTTGAGAGTGAAGTTCGGCCCGACGCATTTCAACCTGATCTGAGAGCACGTCGATTTTGACGGAACGCCCGGAAATCATCTTCAGCATCGTCGCGGGTTTGCTGTAGATGTCCTCAGCCGTGGCATCGACTAGAGGAAGACCTGCCAAGGACTTGAACTCGGTCAGGTAACGGTTGTAACGAGCGATCGCAGATTCTTTGCGCTGAGCTTGCTTGGGAATCTGCGCCTGGATTTTTTTGAGTTCATGCTTGGCAACCTCATGATCCCGGAACAGATCGAAATAAGCTTCGTCCACAAGCCCCATCAGAATCTTGAAGTGATTGATCGCCTGGTCACGTTTTTCCTTCTCATCGAAGCGGTAGAAAATCGCGTGCTTGTTGGCCACTAGGTTTTGATGCTGGAGCATGAAGGAGGAAAAACTGCGCACCGATGGGGTGGCGGATTTGTTGCGGCCGGCCGCTTTCAGGTACGGGTCTTCGTCGATGTTTTCCAGCGTGATCGCAAAATAACGCCCGAGGCTTTTCTTGAAGTCTGCCAGTGGCATGTAGTGTTTGGGATCGAAGAAGGCCTTGGGTTGCTCGATTAGTTGGAGCAATCGATCTGGGTCGGAGCCTTGCACCTCGAGCAAAAAGCAGCGGTCGGATTTTTTCTTGCGTGCGGCCACGATGAAGTAGCTGGGAAATTGCAACGCGATGAAAAAGGTCTCGGCGCGCTCAGTGATCGTGCCCACCGGAATTGTGTCTTCGGTGCTGCCAAGGCAATAGTCGAATATTTCCAGGATCGCACTTTTGCCAGTGGATGACTTGCCAGTGATGACGTTGAGCCCAGGCTCCAGTCGCACCTTGTGAATTTTGTCTTGAGTGTCGACTACGCCGATGTACCGCAGAAAGCATTTCATAGAGACTTGAATCCTAACGTCCTGTAGATGGAAACGACGTCTGCCTCTGCGCAGACCATGGAAAGCCGGCGGGCGGCTTCAAGTTGTTTGGGGTTGGCATTGAACGCCCTGACGTCCCCGACTGACTTAACAGTTAGGTCGTCGGTAATCTCGATGCGTTGCTCTGCTTGAAGGACGAGCAGAGCGGCGTTTGTGAGGGATTTGAACTGTTGGGTGTTGTGGGTGAGCCCTACCAGCCGCGACTGGTCTTTGCAGAGCGTGCGTAGGTTGCTGGTCTTCCTCACGGCCAGCAGGTACGTCTGCATGGCCGGGTACAACACCATGGGCAGCACCAGATAGCTCAATAGCAGGTCACGTTCCCTAGGTTCGGAATGGGCGAAGAAGTTGTGGATCACCGGTGCCAGTGCGATGGGGGAGCGCTGAAGCGTGAAGAGGTGTTCGATGGGTTTTGCACTCATGTCCATAGCCTCCAGTGAAACTCCTTCGCTGAGCTTGCGGGCACTGCATCTGCGAGCATGTGGTAGATGCCATTGCGGAATTCAACAGGCGTGTCTTCGTAGCTTCGGAAGCCCACGACATCCAATTCACAGCGCGCGTAGTAGAACTTGAGGGATTCCTGCTTCAGTTTCGAAACCGACCAGGTTTCGTCGCAACCGATCATCAGTTTTGCCCTGCTGGCACTATGGGTGCGCATATGGCTTTTGCTGTAGATTTCCACGTCGCTCTGTGACGTGGTGCAGTCCTTGATCAGCTCGGCAATGTATTCGTGGGCATGAAGCAGATCGGCAGTTGCCTCAAGAATAAGCTCCTCCTCGCCGCCAATCTCATCTAGCTTTTGGGCGTAAATGCGGTCACGCACATTCATCTCAGCAGCTTCCCGCTCTATCTCCTCAGTGTTGACACGGGGAAATTTCACCGAGCCAATCAGGTAGCGGGCGGTGAGCTCTGTAAATTTGCTGTCGAATTCAGCGGTGGTGAACCGCCATCCTTCTGTGACCTTGACGGCGCTGGTCATGAAGCCAAAGAGGTCATTCAAGAAGTCGTCCATGCGATGCTCATGGATACTTTTAAGATTGGCCCTCTTGTACCTGGCGATCAAGCCAAGCAGGTCAGGTTGCTCGGTGATGATCTTGATCTTGGGCAGGGCTTCCATCAGCGACTCACGCATGGTTTTTGCCATCACCCTACGCTGTAGGGTCAGCGCCTTAGAAGGCCGAGGAGTTTTTCCTGCTGTACCACCTTCCTCGCTTTGGTCGTCAGTCGCCTCTTTTTCCTGCTTGGCCTTTTCGAAGCGAGCCTCGGCATCTTGGAGAATACTTTCCAGCGCAGCCAGACGCTGATTAGCATTCCACTGATGCCAATCTTTGATAGCTGCTCGCTCACCATAGGCTTGAGTCGTCAGCAGGATCAGGTTGGCGTATTGCTGATGATTGAAATCAGGCTTTAGCCAATTATTGAGAGTGTTCCAGAGGTTTTCATGGCTGTCGGTCAGGTTGTCGCTGTACTCCTTAACCTCAACCTGATCACGGCCTTCGACGGTGACATCGCCAAACACCTCGATCCAAAGGACATCGTCCTTATCAAGGGTATGACAGTAGTCGATCGCTACGTGGATTTGGTACTTCAGTGCTTCATAGAGCTTTGATGCGTCAAAATCGAGCTTCGCGTTCACAGCAACTCCAATCTTGGAAAACAAGATTGGCCAGTGAGTAGCTAACTTCGCCATCCTGGCCAGGAAAATCCACGATACTGTATTTATATACAGGTTATGTATATTCAGAGCGCAATCTTATCAGCCCAAGCTGGCTAAACGCCATATTGAGTCATGCTGAAACGCCCCTAGTTCATAGACACCATTGAGCGGCAGCTTTTGGCCGTTAGCTGACGCATCGAGTCTTTCTCTCAGGGCCAAGCTCAATGCCGTGTAGCGTGAGCCTGTGCTCTCGATCAAGTATTTGGTCGAGGTAGGAAGTGGGTAACATTTCGGACCGATCCGAGTCGTTTTCTGACAAAACGGTCTCCATTGGCATTTCTACGCTGGTGTTCGTATTCCACCTACCACTGTAGCGGTGACCTGGCCTCAGGTGGAGTTGTAATTTCGTAGCTGATTTGTCCTGGCGTACTACGGAAATGATAGGCTTAGCCTGAGTCAGTAAATGTGGCACCGGTGCCCAATTTCTGTACGACTATCCGCACTCAGGTGAGTCACCGGCTTCGCCGGGGACAACTTTAAATTTGTAGAAATCCCTAGGGACAAAGCATGGGTTCAGCGTGGTCTGTGGATGGCAATGATCTTAATACCCAACCTCGGACGGGGGGCGCTATTGCCGAAAAAGGGTTTTCATTCCAGAAGGCCTACGCGCTGGTTAGGCTTACTTGGCTCCTAACGGGAGAAAGGGAGCTTGTTGAGCTGCGGTATGAAGGTGCTCAGGACGTCGATCTCAGGTTTGCCGGGAATCGTGAGCTCTTAATCCAAGCAAAAGATCACCAGCAAGGCAGTTTCAGCTACTCAAAGCTCAAAGATGTCATTGCTGGTTTTGCACGGGACATGATCACCGTTACGGCACGAGAGGGTGTTGGCGCTAATTTCCCTGGTTTTCGTCTTGTTTGCACGAGTGCGCCTTACGAGGAGAGCGCTTTTCAGATTTTGCGACGAGTCTTCATCCAGAACCATGCGCAGGCAATCGCACCACTGATTTCAGAAAAGTATCGAGAAGGCCTGGACGAGGATCAGGTGCTGGAATGCCTTCGAAATGTCTTGGGAAATGCGACTTTCGAGATTCTTCTCCATGAGGAGGCGATCGCAGACCTTACTGCCCAAGCGTCTTGGAACCTCGTGAGATTTGGTGTGCCGCCAGAGCATGTACGGTCGAGTATCACAAGGTTAAAGGCAGCATTGGTGCCGAGAGCAAGCTTTCAAGTTTCGGACGTCGTCGAGAACCTCGTAGGTCTGCCCGATGGACATCCTGGAAAGGATGGGGCTGCTTGCCGACTACTTCCAGCCAAGCGGTCTCTCGTAATGACGAGCTCGATGCGAACTGCATTTCTTCACGGTGCAGTTCAGAGCTTATGGGCTGCAGTAGCCAACGGTCTAGACGTGTCGAGGTCAGAGGTTTCGGAAGTAGTCCGAGCCTTGGCCGATATCCGCGCCTCGGGCGGGATGGTTGTCGTGCAGGGCAACTCTGGCACCGGCAAAAGCGCGTTGGTCCGCCGTATTGCATGGGATGCTCATCAAGCAGGTACTCACCTTGTGTTAGAGGTGGTAGTACCCGGAGAAGTTGATGATGCGAGCTGGAAGGCGGTTTTGAGTTTGCTGATGCTCTCCAGCAAACCGCTGCTCCTGATAGTCGATGACGTATGGCGACATTCCGATTTTGTTGAGGCTCTCGAGCGACATATCAGACCCGGCCTGTGTGTTCTTGGAACGAGCCGACCTGTGGGTGTGTCCCAGAAATCGGAAATGACCATGCTTGCGATCCACCCGGTGCGCCTCGGGCCGCTGTCAACTGAGCTTGTTGAAGAGCTGCGTGACCTTATCAGTACTGATCGAGAGCCTGCGGCGCAGGTAGGAACTGGTCAAATCGCGCGGTTCATGGAGCATGGGCAGCTTCTAGCGTTATCGCTGACACTACAGGGAGGATCGTTGAACGAGTTTGCCGCCAATGTTCTTAGGCCTTTACGTACCAAAGCGGCATTCCATGATTTCTTAGATCTGTGCGTTCCGGGTAGCTATGACCAATCGGCTCCGCTATCGCTGTTCGAACGCATTCGACCAGATGGGATAGCGTTCTGGAAAGACGAAAGCTTTTTTGGTTTGGTGTCATTGCAAAAAACTAAAAACGGGGTCTCTCGCCTAAAAGTTGGCCATTCCTTGGTCGCGCAGGCAATCCTCGAAAATGAGCATTTGAGTATTGTTGATCGCGCCATCCAATTTTGTGACATCTGCGATTCGGAGATGGTGGCGGAGCGACGGTTTGTGGTGCGTTTACTGAGAGATGTTCTAGCTGACGACGATCTAGTCGAAGAGGTGAAATCAAAACGACAACTTTTGGCGGATGGCATCCAGAAACTGTTTGACCATGCGTCATTCTCAGACGCTCATCGCTTGGCAAAAATGCTCCTGTCACTCGGACAACCTGCGCTCGAGCAAAAATTTCTTGCTGCGGCGAAAGCGGACCGCGTCATCGATAGTGTTGACGTTGGTTTGGCATTGAGCTTTAGGCGACGTGAAGATTATGAGGAGCTCTACCCACGCATGCTCGAATTCTTCGAACGCGAGCCGAATGCTCCTGGTCGGCGAAGATTTGTGTATCGAGTACAAGACATGGGTTCGCCTGCGCAACAGCTTGTAGTTATTGAACAAACTGCATCTTGGGTGATGAAGCACAACTTCCCGGCTGACGAAACTCTCGCGGTATTGCAGCTTGGAGTCAGCGCTACGGAGAGGGCGGCCACATTACGTTTAGAGCCCATGATTGAGGCATATATCGAATCAGAGCGCCCTTCGATAACAATTCTCAATACCGTTATATCAGCTGCTCGGCGTATGAAATTATCACAGCTATCGCTCAAGATAATCCGCACAGTCATAAGCGTCCTTCGGAGAGCAGATGCCTGGGATTCAAACCAAAAGGATTTGGTGCGAAGGGTCTCCGAGCTTATTGCCCCTGAGCACGATGCAGTCACCAGAGCCGAGTTAGGTAAAATGATTGTTTCAACTTTTGAAAGCTCGGATAGCCCACGAAAGCTGATGAAAGCAGTTACCGCCGCTATTATCGTAGGCGATATTGGAACGATTACACCAATCCGCGAAGCAATTAATGCGATGAGAATTCAGGGATGGCAAGAGGCTGATCAAATTGAACGGCACTTCATACATAAATTCAAGCACACTTAAGCCGGTATATGGATTTGATTGGGCGTTTATGGCAACCGCTCACTACTTTCCAGAGAGAGTTCATGCAAGGTCTTTTCTACGTTCATGAAGGTCAAGTACTTCGCCATACAAAATGCTGAGTGTTCGATCTCTTGGCAAAAAAACTCCTGTACACCTTGCGGTTTCACGAGGGAATAACGGGTGTGCGCCCTTTATCCAGTGTTTTCTAATAATTCGAGCCTCCACGTATGCACAAAGCCAATAATGAGCTGATCAAAAATTTTCGCGAGATACTGTACGAGGGAAATACACACAACGATTCAGGCACGAAGGCAAATGAGCATGCAATTCAAAAGTTCATGGCGCAAAATTCAAGCCTGATACCCACGCCAGACGTGCTCTCGGGCGGACTATTCTGCAATGTTGTGATCTCGAAACTCCCTATCAATCATCGAGCAATTACCGATTTTGTGTACGTGTCGGTTTCCTCGGGAGCGATTAAAATAACCCTGATCGAACTTGAAAATTCAGTTCGGAAGATCTTCCAAAAAAACAAGCCTGATAAATTCCACAGCGACTTTATTTCAGCTGTGCATCAAGTCGAAAGGTGGCAAATATACTTACGCGATGGTGGGGCCAAGGTCAGATTTTTAGAATTACTGAAAAGCCTGCTTCCCGAAGAGTTGCCTGAAACCGTTCCGCAAATTGATTACATGCTCATCATCTCGGGTGCTTTGCCTGCCGGCCCGTTGTATAAAACAGAGCTTAATAACTTCGCTCATCATCGGAATATGAAAATCTGGACCTACGAAGATGTTATCGCCGCTCTTCCTTATAGCAGCGGTACTAAAAATATTCTGTCAAAAGCCGGTGATGGATATGTAGTGAATAGTCTTTCTGCGAGGCACGCTCAGCTACTGGAGAACTGTACGCCAAGCATCCTTCGTATTGACGCTGAGTCTTATAAAGATCTTAAGTTTTCCCCTGAGGCCAAGGAGCAACTGTTGCATTGGCAGAACGGAGCTAAATGCAAGGGCGACCCGTTGCGGGTACAACTCATGGGGCGTCACGGATTATATTTTGACATGTACAGAGCAAACAAGTTGATGGAGGTTTTTCGTCGATCCATGAACTGCTGCGAATGGCAAAATTGCCAGAATCGAATATTACAAAGCTTCCAATCATTTAATGGAGGATTTTTACTCCATCGCTATGACGTGAAGGAAACAGGGTTTTGGGGGGAGGGCAACAGCCGCAAGGAGTTTGAGATGAGACTGTATTGCGATGTGCATTACAGACAGGTTCCTTTGGTAGAAGGCAGGTCCTCTGAAATGATGCCGTATCCAGTAGTGGAGGCGGAGAATAATAGTAAGAATTTCGAAATAGATGCGCTGGCAAGGCGAGCAGTTTTGCGCTTCGTTGTTCAGCATTGCCTTCCCGGGAATTTGCAAGCATTGGGAGATACTGCCAAGGTAAGGGATGTAGCAACGTATAAATTTATAACAAACTGGTTAATGGTGATTGCTAGTTTGTCGGGTTTTTTGCGGGGGATCTATCTGCCATTAATCTACATGGCTGATATATCAGGAGATTCTTGCAGTGTGAACCCTTACATGCTGGCAGGAAGGTTTTTTTCTGGAAGCCTCTCTCCCGCTCGATACTCGCTGTCGTTGATAAAAGATCACCGCCTCGTAGAGTCTGCCGAACATGAAGAAAGCACGGAACTAGCCCGTTGGAATCTGCGCACTCAGGACGAAAATGGTGTGAGTATGAATGAGGTAATGCTGAAAATTCGGCAAAGGTTTACCTTGGACGAGCTCAGTTTAATGTGCCAATACTTTGACTTTAAGCCATTTGAGGATTCTGCGGCTCCACAGGTGGTTGACCTGCTGCCACTCTGGGTTGAGGGTTAATCGAGGCCCAAAGCTGCCTTTCACAATGGGCGCGATCGGCCCAGAAGCGGACATCTACGCTATCTACAAAGCCTGTGGCGATTAATCAGTTCTCATCGTCGTCCAACAAACCATCTTTAATTTGCTTGTCGAGGTGTTTGACGGTGGAGTCCACCAGTTCAATGAGTTTTTCCACGTCCGCCATAGCTACATTGACAGTAGTGCCTTGGACGGTCTTGCCATTACGATGAACAATGTCGTGACGTTTCTCTATTGCGCTTTTGATGTCGGCCATGTGCGTACTCGGGAAATGGGTATCAAGCACCGCCTTATAGAGCCCCGCTGTCTTGTCTAAATTGTGGAAGCTCATTGTGTCAATTGCCTGAATAATCTCTGCGTTCAAGCCCTCCAGCTTGCGGAAGATATCTTGAACAACGATCTTATCTTTGAACGTTTCGTTGGTCTGCACGAAGCGGCGTCGGATGGCTTCACGGGTAAGAACCTGCTTCTTCATGGTGTCCGAAAGATAGGTCTCCATCGCCGTGATGACGTTGGCATAGAGAAGCCGGGCTAAGGTTGTATTTTCAGGCGATAAGGCCATGAGAGTCTGAGTGTCTAGGATCGCTGTGGCGAAGACATCGTAGAGAGTGGTGAAGTCCTTGTGGTACTCAATGATGTCTTCAAAGGAATCAGTCCAGCCGCCGCCAATCAGGTCGGTAATGTCAAGAACACATTCTGCCTCGGCGGGTACGATTTCCAGCATCGCCACTGCCATACTCTCCAAGGTCTGGCATGGAAAGCCGGTGTCATGGAACGAAGGCTCGTCCCAATACGCATCTGACGCAAACATCATGTGTAAAAGCGGATCAGTGTAATTCCGCTCGCACTCGTCCCACCGCCAACTCGCAATGCCGTCATCAATGGCAGTCTTGAGGCACTTAAGCCAGTCCGCCAAACTAGAAGCCTTGAGGATGGCGGCACGCTTCGACCGTTCCTTGGCCCAGTCCTCATCGAACTCGAATGGCTCCTCAAGGCTCGTAACTCGCCGGGCGATCCACTCCTTGAATTCGCTCTCCAAGGTCTCACGGTTGAAACCTGCAAGTTCGAGCCGCCGACGCAAAACCGGGCCAGATACTACATAGAGGTAGTCGGTTTCTTCCTCGTGCAGCTCGTGGGGCTCTGCCGCACACCAAATGAGGGTATTACGCTGAGATTTGTCGCGAACGCGGATAATCCGATCCTTTTTACGAAAATACCACTGGTCGTAATAGCTCTTCGTTGAAGAGATTGGATAACCCCCTATTGTGATTTGCGCCAAGCTCCCCATGCATTCCGCCTTGTATTTGAGTTTAGTCATACCACGATCGGTTTCGTGGTGCGCTAGCTGCGCAGAGTACTGGCTATTTCATGTCTCGATAAGCTGTCAAGGTAAGCCTACGCGATCCATCAAGGCGGACTTCTTGTGCTCACCATCTTGGCCGGTTGTTACCTGCCGCCACCGACAGGGATGACAGGCGCTGCTCCATCGTCCCACACCAGCTCTTGAAGCTGGTCTCGCTCATGAGCCGCAAAGCCGATCAGTTCCAAGGCCGTCTGAGCGGCAGCCAACATTTGAGCATCACTCGAAGCTTCTACTGCTTTCTCAAGGTGTTGCCTTTTGGAGCTGTACTCATTGCAATCATCCAGCCCTAGCCTGAAAAGCAATTCAGGGATCCGTGTATCCGTGTAGTGGTCTTTCTGGTTGCCCAAGATCTGACTGAAGGTATCTCGCAGACTGGTGAGGTTTTGCTGGGTTCGAGGCATGCGCAGGGGGGCTCCGATGTCGTTGAACGGATCGTGGTCACCCTAGTTCGATATTCGGCCCGTAGGTCAGAATATCTACCAGGCGCAGCGCTTTTCGAGCATCCGTCTTTAGGTTGGCGAATTCAGGGTCTCGCAGGGCAGTGATGAGCATTGAGCGGTCGCTGGCATCGGTCGCTGCTATGAGCAACTGGCGAGTCCAGTATTTCTTAGAATCTGGATTCTCGGATGCATACACCGCAGGAAAAGCCTGGCCGGCAGTGAATTCGCCGGCATATAACGCGGCTAGTGGTGGCATTGCTTCCAAAGAGGCTTCACGAACAGTGCCTTCGTTGCGCTCCATCGAGTCGGGGATGCTTTCTCGTGCGGTTTCAGCCGCAGCAGATTGTGTGACGGTAAAGGTCGCAATTTCAGTAGCTGGCGGAAGTGTGCGCTCCTGTCTTTTGGCCTCAAGGGCTCTGATGGCTGCGGTACAGCGTTCTTTGAACTGCCCCTGAGCCGATACCGCCGAAGCCCTGCGAAGCTGGCCGATTAGCTGACCGATGTCGTCGACCATCGATACCAAGAACCAGTATGGGCGCTCTGTTCCTTGCTGGCTCAATGCAGTAGCCACGAAAGGCCACACCTCTTGACCGGTGAGCGTTTGCCGATCCAGAGTCTCGCGTAGCTGCTCAGGGCCTTGGAGGCACAAATCGAGCAAGAAGGACTCTGGGGGCAGATCCAGAATACCTTGATCGAGCCGTCCATTTGCATTTCCCACGTCTGCGCCAAACTGCTCACGCGCGTGGCCAAAGGCTTGGCGCATGTCCTGCAAGGCGATAGGTAACGCATTTGGGTCGTTTGGCCGGACAACTACTGGTAGTGCTTGGCCCCCTGCATTCATGCGACGGAACCTCATTGGTGCCGCGCGTTCAAGTGTTTCCAAAAGCAAAGTGATGTCAGCAGGGCGTGGCGAGACTACGGAGCGGTCAAACGCTTCAAGCCACTCCGGTGCTTCTGGGGGGACTTCGGGGAGGATCAGGAACAAAGATCGTAAGGCGTTGACCCGCTCGGTAACTGCATCGGTGCTTTGGAATTTTTGAATGAGGTCATCAATCAATACAGTCTGGTCGATGACTTCATCTGGTGGTATCGGCAACCGATCCATATAGGCGCGGATACGAGTTGACCTGGCTAGGAGCTCAAGGAAACTGTGAACCTTCACGGCTTGTTTCAGTGTCACTGTGCGAGACAAACCAAGGCCAGCATGGAGCCCGGTCGCCCGGTAGGTGAAAAGCACAGAAAATCCTTCTGACGCCTGCAGGATCGACTCGCGGTGTTGAGCGGGGTCGGCTACGCCTGCGGTCAGGAAAGAGCTGGCAGGAATGGGCGCGCGGAGTAAATCCCTCATGTCCGACAAAATCTGTCGCGCGCTTTTGTACTGGGTGGGGGACGCAGCCAGAGCCTCATCGCCCCGAACCTGAACGATAATTGCAGCCAAAGCCTGCTCAGCGGCGGCTCCGATCAATCCAATCGCGGGGGAGTATCGAGCTACCTCAACTCTCAGGCTTCCCCGATTTGGAGTGCCCAGGCAATGCAGCGCCAAGGCCAAAGATTCTTGGCTCGCTTCCAAAAGACGTATTGCGCTGTTACTGAGGTATCTGGGCATCGCGAATCCTTGCACTGCTCAATTGGTGGCTCAGCGGAGGATGGCCTGGAGAGGTCACCGTCTCTGGCTAGATCAACGCGATCGTCACTGCTTACGACGAATCAGCTCCGATGGCATGCATGACGTCCACTGTACAGTGTGGACGCCATCGCTCAGACCGAAAAATTGCCGTGGTGCACTGTCGAATCGATGTTGCCGGGGCACTATCAGGTAAACCCCCACACGGGTGAATTTATAGAGACCAAAGGGGGAAATCACAAAGGTCTGAAGGCCTTGAAAGTACAGTATGGTGCGGAAACTGTTGAGTCGTGGCTCAATTGATCCATCAGCCGCGCTAGGAGTTTTCAGCCTAACGAGACCAGGCAGCTCATGCTGCCTGTCCCAACGGACGCCACCGTCTGGCTCGCAGATCCGTAGCCCAGCAAGATTAGTGAGCCGTTGATTGGGCCCATCAAATTTGCCACTTCATTGCCTGAACTACTGCTTGGTCTCTCTGTATTCGACATGCCATGGCCGGCAAGCCGACTTTCAGCGGGTCATTCTAGTGATTAGCTTGCTTGGCCAGCACAAGCATCCCGAGCAATTCGGACGTATTGCCAGCGTGCTGCTTCAGCGCATCGTCCAGCAGAGTCTCCATATCCGTTTTCGCCAGCCGAAGCGAGCCTACGGCGATGGCAGCAGCGAACTCAAGGGCTGCGTCGCCGAAGTCCTTGTCCGAACGTGCAAACACCTTCACTAACAGCTCTTTCATCACCTTGCTGAGTTCAGGGCTGGATGAGTAGTCCAACTCCGCTGGGTGGCATGCCCTAAGCATGCACGCTTGCAGGATGGCCTCGTTGAATCTGAGGAAGCACTCTGGGGCCAATACGACCGACTCGTAGCCGTTGGGGCAGAGACGCCTTTCGTGATCTTTGTGTTCCCGGGCGTTTTGGAGCACGGCTGCCATGGTGAGGTGCACCATGCTGGGCTCAACGTCAGCGTAGCGCCTGGCAATCTCGGTTTTGTTTCCGAAAAAGAGAAAACCTTCTGAGAGCCGCAGCGGGTTGCCTCGTGGCGAAAGCAAAAATCCTCGAAACGCACTTAAGGCTGCCTTTCCAGCTAGATCGAGGGACGGCAGGATGTTGGAAGTGTTGGGCAGGTGCTCAAGGCCTAGGTCATGGATGTTTTGTTCCGAATGAGCCTTGTGAGTTTCGATCAAGCGATGCCAAGAGTTGTCATTGGAGTCTTCACCAAGTGGGAGCTGTATCCAGTTGGAAAAGCCGTACTCCCTGGTCGTGGGGTTGCGAACCAAGAACATACGCAATTGGTTCCATGACGCGTTCGTCTGGGGGATACCGATCGGGGAAAGAAAATGCCTCGGAATGTACGCTTTGATGTACGAACGCAGATCGCGACTGATTTCGCGAAGCACGCCGCCATCTCGGGCGACGGTGGAAACGATCACTACGCCGGTGGCGTCTTTGCAGTTGTCCTTCTCCAGTTCGTGGTATGGAAGCACCGTAATCGACGAACCAGCAGCCAAGCGAGTGCGCAGGCGAGCCACGACGATCACTGCGAGAGCTTTGGAAGCCTCGTCATCGGCGTGGATAACGTGACTTACGGTCAGGGGGAATGACCAGTCAATTTCTGCGTCGAGCCATTTCTTAAACTCTGCGTGTTCCAGCAACTCGATGACATCAAGCTGCAGCAGCTTGCTCTTCGTTCCAACTCGGGTATTGAAAGGATGTATCGAAAAGCCAAAAAACTGATGGAAATCGGCCAAGGCTTTCGGAGTATGTGGCTGTCCGAGAACGACTGGTCGAGGAGGCTTGGCTTTTGACGAGAAATTTTCGCCGATGATCTCGATCAGGGTGCCGTCGCTGACTTTCAAGTCAGGGAATGCGACCCCCATATTATCAAGCGCGACCATTACGTCGCCAGCTCGTCCCTGGGACGTCACATCGACAATGGTGGCGATTCGCTGAGGATCCCAAACGCTGCTTGCCATCTTCTTTGCCATGCTTCCGGACGTCGAGGCGGAGACAATGCAGAAATAGGGATCTGATGGAGGATTGATCTTCTCCAACTCATCATAGGAGTGGAAGCTGACTATCTCTGCCTCGGAGCGGCACAGGGCCAGAGCGCATTTGACGTAAGCATAGATACCCATGGTATCGATGAAAACCTTGGTGCTCCCTTGCAGGGCCTGCCCGTGGCATAGCGTGATCAAGTATGCGACGACGTACAACTCTGCCTCGCCTGAGGCGATTTCCCTTGCTTGGATGAAGACCTTGTTCCGGCGTTGGGAAGGGTGCTTGAACACATGGCCAGAGGGGGCCTGGTGAATGGCACTATTCTTCTCGATAAGGCTGTTTACGCCACGGGTTATGAGAAGCTTCAGATCCACGTTGTAAGGGCCCGTATGCGCTCCAAGTGCGTGTTGATTGAAGTTTGTGCCATCCCACTCAACGAAGGTGTATTGCTTCACGAAGTCAAAGCCAGCCTTCATGCCGCGCTTGATCATGGTTTGCAGGTGCAGATTGGCCGGATCCCAGGCTGCCTTGAACGTGTTGCATTGCTCGGTAGAGCCCACGATGTACACGCAATCGGGAAGATTGGCATCACTCTTGAGGGCGGTCTCTACATCGGTATACACATTGCCTTCGGTCAGCTGGCAGCGTTTATAGCAGAGCACTAGGGCTTCAATGCTGCCGTGCGTGGGGCAGTGTTTCAGGTGCCGCCAGGAATAAAAGCGTTCCATCACTGAGCCCTCAGCGGTACGAGAATAGAAATGACCGCACCTTGAACGGGCGAAAGGTTGGTTTCAGTCCAGTCATTGAAAGCAAAGAGGTCACGGTTATCGCCAGGCGTGAAGGCGTTGAACATCGACAGCCTTCCCGTGCGGATCCTCATCAGCCCACCGATCTGCCTCAACTCTTGCAAGACCGAGGGCAAGCCTTCACCTGCTGCTGTCTGGGATTTCGACGTTGATTTGTGCTGCAGGCAACGGAGAAGCGCTCGTCGTTCATCTTCGAGTGACATCTCTTGCACGCGCTTGCCAGTGAAGCGGCTGACTAACCCTGGCCCTGAGTCAAAATAGCTGATCTCGAATGCCCGGAGGCTCTTGGCTCCGGTTTCGGTTCTAGCAGCTTCATCATTCCAGTATTTGTTCAGATCGGGGTGGCCAGAGAAATCGTCTTTGAAGGTCGACTCGTAAAACCGTGTCCAGCCCATCAGCACCCCCTCGACATGCGAGAGATACGGCCTGCCAGTATGGTCTGTGATCGCGTGCTCTTGGGTGTTTTGAATAAGCTCAGCAGAGAACAAAGCGAGCGCATCGACCAAGGACTCAGGTACTTTGGCCCTGCTTTGCTGCGTTGTACGATCCACTAGCGTGCGCATCACTGGGGCCATGCCGTCTTTCTCTTTAGCCTTGCCTCGCGAAGAAAACAGCGGCTTCAGATACTGGATTTTGGAACCTCCGACGCACAGGAGGTCTATACAGCGCCCCTTGACAAGGTCGTCAAACTCTTGAGCATCCATCGCTTGCATTCTTTTGGTCGCGAAGGTCAGAACGTCTCGGCGATCAATTTCCTTGCTACCAATCCGTATTCCCTTGGACAGCCGAACCCCTGCAATCCCAGGTGAGTAATCACAAACAGCCTGCTGAGCATCAAGTTCTTGAGCGTTTGGATGAATGTCCAGATAGTCATCTTCGAGTTTTTGGCGAGCGAGCGTAACGACCATCTGCAGTCGCGATGCGTCATGCATCGGGCTATGTCGAGCGCCGAGGGTGTCTATAGGGAAGCGAAACACGGTATCGCTGTCGGAGTACTCGATCTGGGAGATGATTTCCTCAATCTCAACCAGGCTCCGGCACTTCCCCACGTGGTTAATTGCCAAGCTATCACCTCTGAAACGTAGGGTTACTTTTGGGCCGGGAGGCTTGCCAGGAGCTGCTTGATTTGGGGCTCGGGTTTCCAGTAATTGGGGCCCTTGAGGAATTTCCCATTCTCATCGTAGATAGGCTTGCCATCGGCACCTAGCTTGCTCTCGTTGCTGTCCATGATCAGCTCCAGTACGGCTTCAAGAGGGATGCCGTACTTCATTGCCTCGGAGCGGCAATACACGATGACGTCGCCGAGAAGGTCTGCAATGGCGACCTGAACATCGATGGCATCGTCTCCTCGACGAATCTGCTCAGTAATGTCATCGATCTCGGCGACTTCGTCGAGCAGCGTCCGCTTGAATTTCAGGAGGCGATCTTCTGCATCCGGGAAGAGGTGCGGAGCCTCATGGATGGGCAGCTTGTACATCGCATTCATTGTCTGGATGCGGTCACGAAAACTTTTGCTCATTGATCCATCTCCGTTGGTGAGGCGTTAGCAGCAGACACTACGCTTCTTTTTCAGGGCAAAGCAATCCAAAACACCCTGGCCCGCCATAGCTTCGCAGACGCGCTCATGGCGCCTCTGCCTCGTAGTTTGCATTTCATCCGGCAGAGCAAACCCAGGCGTTAGAAGCTTGGCGTTACAATTATGGTGTTAACCTCTGACCTTTCTTCACAAAGGCGTGCCACGTCTGTCAGGCACGCTCTAGGACAGCAGGGAGCCTTCAGCTAGTGGATTCCCAACGACAGACCCTAATTCCCCATCACCTCTGGCCCAGGCCGAGGCAGAAGGAATATCGCCCGTCCCTGACAGAAGCGTGATGCCGGTAGCCTCGACAATCTTTAATTGAATGTCATGGGAGTAGCCCACCGGCTGACCGGATCTGTTGGCGATATAAGAGAAGGGAATGGACGAGTCTCGGTGACCCAGGGTAATGGTCCCCGAGGTCTTGATTTTCTTAAGCGTGCCGGTGGGTTCGACAGCCATGAGGGCAGTACTACTTAAGGCCGCAGTCAGGGTAACGCCCAAGATTGCAGGGAAGGCACGCATCGAAAGCTCCTCATGAGGGTGAGGCGAGTCTTTTTCGGACTCGCTCATCTTGGCTCGGCGAGAGGTCTCGCGGGGCTTGGCGACTTGCTTGTTGTTAGTGACGGGCCAGCCAGACGGTCTGTGCATTACAGAATTCGCGCACACCGAAATGCGACAGCTAACGGCCAAAACTGCTTTTCTTTACGCCGCCGAAAGTGACGCGTGGATCGGTTGCGCAATAGCCATGGATGAACACGCCTCCGGTTTCCAGTTCGCCGGCCAGCTTATGGGCCAGTTCCAGAGCATGTGCGGCGTCCCGCGCAGTGATGATCGATGCCACGGGTCCAAACAATTTTTGTTTGAATGAGGTCATCTGGTCGGTGACATCACCGAACAGCGTAGGCTCGTAGACGTATCCTGGCCCGTCAGCCTTGGCATTGCGAGGTGATCTATCGATGCGTAATGCTACTGACAGGTTTTATAAAGCGTTTATGACTCGCTGGTTACTGGAGCGCGACTCGACGTCGGACCAACCGGTGAACGCACCTAGGTTGAGGGCCTATCATCGGCACTCTATGCATAAAAATACTGGAGCAAGAAGCGTATGGATTGGGGAAGCGCTGATACTTACGTCAGCCTGGTCTCGGGCCTTGTAGGGGCCGCTATTGGAGGGTTCTTTACGCTGAAGGGGGCAACCAATGCTCATGAGTTGGCGTTGAGAAAAGAGGCGGCGGCGGACAAGGAGAGAATGATTACGACGTTAATGCTCCTTCGCATCGAGATTTCCACTGCATGGGAGGCTTTCAATGAAGAGTGCGGCAACGAGCTGTCGGAGCAGGATGATGGCGTACCTTTTTTGAATATACTGCCGATTGGGAAAAATCCATTCCCTATTTACGATTCCGGGCCGCCAGCACTAAACCTTCTCCCGCGAGAGCTGGCAAAGGACGTTGTTCGCTTCTACATGGGCGCAAAAGGTTTGATCGCCTCGATCGAAATGAACAACCGCGATTATGAGCAGGCCCTCCAACATGCTCGGGTACATTTGCTGAGCCATTCAGAGCGTGCCCACAAGGATGGCGAAGCTTTCACTGATGAGCGACATGATCAGCTGTTTGAAGAAGGCGTAGAGTTTATGGCCGGCCAGTTAGGCATGGGCGATACCGCTGACGCGATTAGATCGCTCAGGCAAGATCTGGCACCCATTGTTGGGCGCATCACCACAGAAGTAGATGAGCTATTTTTCCCACTTTCCGACGGCCAGGAACGGACGAACTGATGGCAATACCTTCTTTTGATACGGGTCGGCGACAACAACAAAGCATCAACCCTCGCATTTTAGTGCTTGAAATCAGAGACAGAGCGTGCGTTGAAGATCCGCCGATTGGCTGGGTCATCGTCGAGCGAGAGGAAGTGTACAAACGAGACCCAAGCGGAAAAATTTGCGAGGCATCCATTCGACTGTCTTACCAAAGAATTACCACCAGAGCCTCGTCTTTTGAAAATGGCCACGGTGAATTCAATGGTAGCTATTCAAGCCATTTCAATGCGGTCTCCCTCACCTCGTCCTCAATGTCCAACGGCTCGGTGTACCTCAGTTTGCCGGAGTTAAATGGGCAACGGATCGGTACCTACTTAATGAATGTGATCGTTGAGTGGGTTCAGCAATGGCCTGACGCATCGGTTAACTCCATCCAGCTGTTGAGTGGTCAGGCACGAGGTGATAACAAAGCGCGGCGCAACAGGTTCTATGAACAATTCGGTTTGATTTTTGATTACCACGATTCGGCGCAACGTGAGGGATCATCACGTCCGATGCTGGTACAAGGTTTGTCTGTCGTCGAGACATGGCAAGAAAATATTTTCGAACACAGGATGTTTGGTTATTTAGCGGAGCAGTTGAGCGAAGCGGAATCAGCGCAATTGAAGTTGGGTACGCTTAATCACGCTTTCGCCGATTTATTGGCAGAGCAGAAAAAAGCGGAGGCCCGGCCGTTACGCTGGGCTGTTCGAAGGCTGTATGGACAGCACTCAGGGGCCGTCATCGCCGGGGGGGCGTTAGCCATTTTCGCTAGCTTGCTATGGTTCAAGATGGGGTGATGCGAGGAGCCTTTGGAGAATGCGCTCATAGGCTTCTAAAGGGATGGCCGTGCTGGGTTCGGCACCGCAAAGCGCAGTCATTTCCATGATGCATGTTCCTATCCTGCTTGTAGCACGAACTCGAATCCATTACCCATTCCCTTGAGCGTTTCGCCAACGCGACCGAAAAATATCTCGGCGTGTTCTGGTAATTAAAACCAAGAGCACGTTCAATACGGCCAGCACACTCCGTCCCGCAAGCACACCGCCAGCGCCCCAGGTCTGCGACAGGTAACCGCCTGCAAGGGGGGGCAAGGCTTGTTCTATGAGCGAAGGCCGAGCCATGCGCCCCATCAGCAAAACATAATGGGTGGGCGACATGAGGGCCAATGGCGGCAGTCCTCGAACGATAGCCCGTAAACCATTACCCGCGCCATAGATCACCAGCCCCAGCGCAGTCATTTCCGGTGCGATGGTCACAAACAGCAGACCAATTGCTACGAATATCACGGAGATCAACGTCGTCCAGATCGGGTGTCGCTTACTCGAAAACACCTGTAGAACACGGATCCTGCCTGGCTCGGCCCCAGCAATGCGCTCTGTCCGATGGCGGCTGCAAGCGAGTAACCACGCATGCAACCGACAGTTCGGCCATGGTTGGCAGCGACAAACCGTATGCGGCGATGATGCAATTCGGTGGGGGGGCGGACTTTCCGCATCTATGGGGTGATATTCCAGCCCGACCGTTTTTACCTATGGATGCCAAAGGCAATCTGCAGTCAAAAAAAGCGGAATGCGCCATTCTAAATTTGGCATTAATCCATCTAGACTTCGCTACCGTTTTATAGCTAGACGCCTTAAGAAGATTCCCCAAATCTCCGGCGTAGGGTAGGCTATGGCCACTTGCCATGTCACGGATGAAGGAGTTCAAATGGCTCATTTTTCTTATGCTGGAAACGCAACGGCTAACAAGGCGTTGAACCAAACCATAAAGATTCTAAAAGCTATTACCTGCCAAACGAATAAAACAATAAAATAGGTAGCGCTCTTTTATATGTCGCGGGACTTTCCCTTTGCCTCCCTTATGAATTTAAAATAAAACGATACTAATGGCTTCCAAGATGAAAAAAAGCTTTATTAATGAGTATGAAGCGGCTTTGAAGTTTGACCTTTCGCCGAGTCTTTTGCGATGGCTCACTTCAAATGCAATTCTTGATAAAACTAAAATAAGCTACCAGGAACGCGACGAGGTCTATTACTACGACCAAGACGAACTCGCAAGCCTAAATAAGAAAATGGAAGGAAAGTGGCCAAAAACTGCCAAGGGACAAAGGCCCAATATTCCAGAGGGAATAAAGCGTGAAATCAGGAGCGAAGCAAGAAGCTCTTGCCCGGTGTGTAACAAGAGTCACGGCGAAATTGCGCATATCGATTGCGTCTCTGCCACCCACTGCAATCATCCTAAAAATCTGATATTCCTATGCCCTGATCATCATACGGAATATGACAACGCTCGAATTCCCGCAAACATCGACAAAGAAGAAGTCCTGATTCTTAAGAAAGGTCTAAGGATATTTCAGCGGCAATTGTGGAAGGTTAAAGGTAAACTGATAGAGTCATATTTGGCAGGGCTTAACGCTGCCAAATCTCTTTTGGGGATTCATAATGTCGTCCGTAAGATAATACCGGACGATGAATTCCAAAGTATTTTGGAGAAAATCGCCAGCTCCACAGAATCGTATTCCGATACCGAAATCGATCATGCTAATTTTAACAGTTCTGAATTCCTGAACTCAGAAATCGATTCATACATAGAACAAAACCAAGAGCACATATGCCCTCTCTGTGAAGGTCATGGTGCAACCCATTTTTTTGATACATGCCCCGTGTGTTTAGGCGCCGGAGATATACATCCAGAAATTAAGGATCATATTGATCTATCTGCCTATAAGCTTATCAATTGCCATTTATGTAGTGGCTCCAGCATGCACAATGGCGCGGATTGTCCTGCATGTGGAGGTGAGGGACAGGTTTCTCAGGGTTATTACGACAACCATGATTGGTCAATGTACGATTTGGTTACGTGTAAGCTTTGCGAAGGTAGCGGTCAGCACGACGGCCATGATTGTCCACCTTGTGGTGGTGAGGGCCAAGTCTCTCAGAGTTTTTATGATTACCATGATTGGTCAGGATACGATTTAGTCGCATGCAGCCTCTGTGATGGTAGCGGCTTACATGACGGCAATAATTGCCCTCCGTGCGATGGCCAAGGCGAAGTCACTCAGGGTTTTAACGAGTATCACGATTGGTCCATGTATGATTTAGTCACATGCAGTCTCTGTGATGGTAACGGCCTACATGACGGCAATGATTGTCCTCCGTGTGACGGTAGAGGCGAAGTCACTAAGGGCTTTCACGATTATCACGATTGGTCCATGTATGATTTAGTGGCGTGTAAACTCTGTGGTGGAACCGGCTTGTATGATGGTTATGATTGTCCACCATGCCGTGGTGATGGTAAAGTAAGCGAGAGCTTCTTCTACGATCATGATTGGTCAAGATATGATGCGGTAGAGTGTCAGCTATGCAAGGGCGAAGGACGTTATCATGCAAATGAGTGCATTCCATGCCGCGGAGAGGGGCGAGTCTCCCAAAAATTTAATCGAAATCATGATTGGAGACAATATAGGTAGGCTAGTTTTGCATGCAAAGATCTGAAAGATCAGAGCCCATCTTGATATGAGCGCATAGATATTACGAGTATTTTTAACATGGGTGGTCTTAGTTAAAAGTAAGCGAGGGGGTATTAACAATGCAAATCCCCCGCTTATTACTGTTCATTGAATAGAATGCGGTGCTTCATGGGTGATGACTTCGTATCCCCCCCCCCCCCCTCACTATTTACTGTTACGGAGTCGGTAGGGCCTATCGACAAAGGGAGTCACGCGCCGCACCACTGTTTTTTTGACTTTTGCGGCGGATCGCAACATTACAAGCTGGCTCCACAGGACAGTCGAGCGCATAGAACCAGTGTCTAGCAAAGCACCTTGAAAGTGAGGTTTATGGACCGCTTACGACCGAAGCCCTCCATATAAAATCCAAAGTGCCACTAATTGACACTCAAAACACCCCCCCTGTCACCCTGCGCCCCGTTCAAAGGACCAGAACAAGGTGAGTGGCTACATCGCCAACCCACCCAGCGGGTAATCGAGGTGGCCGTCCTTGATCCTCGACGCTTTTGCGCTCTTTAGCCATTGACTCAGCAGCGCGTGAGGTTCGGTTAATTGATAGGGGCTTCAATCGTTCGCCGAACTATAGGTGAGTTTAAATCAGTGCCAGTCGTGGCAAGCGAGTTGTCAGGGTCGAGCACCTGGAATCGGACCTTGCCTTCGACCTGAGGTGGTTTGGGTTTGCGTTGTCGCCGCTTCTCCGATTTGGCCCAGTGGCCACGGCCAGGGATGCCGGCCTTGCGACAAGCTTTGGCTACGGCTATGTCGGAAAAATCAATTTCGTGGGCCAGTGTGACCATGGGCGTTTGCCATGCTTGTTCGAACAGTTTCGCGACGGTGAAAGCTAACGAATGTGTAAATGCGATCTGTCATCTTTGCTCGTCGCGAATTTAAGGTCATAACACGTGGTGTCGCGGATGTTAAATTCCGGGAAGCTCTGGGCGTAACCGTCTATGACGGTGCTCGCGTCTCTGGCGCCGCGTACACTGGAAAAGATAACATCGACTCGTTTGGCGTGTGCTCGTAGTTCGAGGACAGCACCGCACTGAGCCGATCGCCCAACAGGTCCCAGGCGTTTTTCTTCTCTTCGGCATAGTCGTGATGCAGGTAATGACGCCTCACCCTAGAGCCGGCCAACACATGATTTTGGCAGCGGTCGATGACGTCCAGGCTGACCCCTAAAGCTTGCATCATGGTCGCGCCGGTACGGCGCAAGTCATGGGGCGTCCAATCACCGTTCTGGCCGTCGGCAAGCACCAGTGTATCGTCGTGACGCCGTCTGGAGAGGGCCTTACGGTTTTTGAACCGGGCCTGGCGATCGCCGACCTGTTTGCTCACCACTTTCACGTCCACATGCCCATTATCCTGCTTGTTCGGAAAGCACCATTGCGAGTCTCCTGTCAGGATTTTGAGTTCCTGAAAGAAATGCAGCGCGAAGGGGGAGAGGAAGACATGGTGGTCTTGTTTCTTGCCGCGGGTGCCTTTGACGTTTTCACTGGGGAGGAACCACGTTTGCCGGTCCAGATCGACATTTTTCCATTCGGCCTGGAGCAACTCGCCAATCCGGCACAGCGTGCCCAGGCTGATCCAGAGTGCGAGTTGGGTTTCTTTCTTTAGCGGCCGTACGCCGTCGTATTTTTGCCCGGCGGGCAGGGCGTTGTAATCGGCGGTCATGTGCTGGAAGCGGTTGTGTAGTTCCAACAGCTCCGCCGGCGAAAGGATGCGGCTTCTTTCTGCCTCGTAGTCGGCAGGGATCAGAGGGGAGATGTCAACCAGTTCCGTCGGGTCGCCCTCGACCAATAAGGCTCGCCAAGGTTGGCGCTTTCTGGCCCAGCTGAACATCTGAGTGAGGTCGGCGAAGAAGCTGATGGCTTGCCGGTGAGCGCCGCGGTTGACCACGGTGCGGATCAGCGCCCGAACATCGTGTTCGGACACACTGCTCACCGCTGTCTTGCCAAGTGCCGGTAATAGGTCCTTGTTAAAACGACGCTGTAACTCGGCGTTGCCGTCTTTGCGCGCGACGCCATCCACCAGCCACGCCTTGGCCAGATCCTGGACGGTCAGCGTTAGCGCCTTCGACGTTTTTACTTGTTCGGCCTCTACGTTAGCTGCGGCGTATGCCTGTGCCTTGGCGGTTTTCTTCTGCTCGTTGGGATTGATCTGCTCATCGATGAGCGCCCTAGCCTGGTTGCGGGCCTTGCGGATGTCCGTCAGGGATTTGCGTGGCCAGGACCCGCAGGCGTATTCTTTGTTCTGGTCGCCCCACCGATAGCGATAGAAAAAGCTGACCGACACGCCGTCCTTACGCAGTGAAATTCGACCCGCGAGATTGCCATCCTCCCGGAGGATCCGGCCGGCATCATTGGCGGTCAGCGACTCGAGTTCTTTGATGGTGATTTTGGCCATGAAATGGACTCCCCCTACTTTTACCCCCACAAAAACGTCGGCTCTTGATGGACGTTGCTGGACTCTCGTAGAGCAGAAAACCGCTGGAGCTCAAGTAAATACTAGCTTATAAAAATCCAGAGTGAAATTTCGGAGTCTTTCAAGAAGTATGAAAAAGGAGATGGGGTGCTAGGGGTCGAGTGTTCGAATCACTCCGTCCCGACCATTATTCCTGAGTAAAATCAGACGCTTAAGCCGATCAGATGGATCGGCTTTTTTGTGCCTGCGCAAAACCCGCGCAATACTTGCGCAAAACTATCCGGTGATTTCGCTGATATTCAGGTCCGGAACTGCCTCGGACCAGATGATTTCCTCATGGTCTCGCTGGTAGTTTTTGGTCATGCCCTCGCTCGCATGGCCTGCGATCTTCTGCCCATCCTTTCCGGCTTTCTTGCACAGGTGCAGCGACAGTGCCCGCACTTCATGGAATCCGGAACACTTCGATAAGCCAGAAGCCGGTGTTACCAGCGTGCTGGTGATGGGCGATTGGCCAAACGTGGTCGAAGCATATGAAGCGGCCGGTATTGACGTGTCGGTGAGGGAGGCTAAGCGGGTGCCGATGGTTGGCGCCACGAATCAGGCCGAACTCGAAAAAGTCGTTGCGGCTTTACGTGCTGAGCATGGATCGATCGAGATCCTGATTGGTGGCCTGGAAGCCGGCGAGATGCACCGCCCCGAGTCAGGCGAACTGGCGTTGCGCTTGTTTGATCTGCTCGGAACCATCCATATCTCGGTTGGCACCCTGACCACTGAACGCGACGGCCTGCTCCTGACTGTCGACGCGCTGCGCGGCGAGGTTGAAGCGCTGAAGAGGGCGGCCCTCACGCCGTCGGCTGATGAGGCTGGTGAAATCGCGGCGCTGAAAGCAAAGCTTGATGAAGCCAAGGTGCCGTACCGTGCCAATGCCTCGAAAGAATCCTTGGAAAAGCTCGTCGCTGATCTGCCCAAGGCCTGATAATACTGGCTGCCGGCGACCCGGTAGCCAATCTTCAAACCATTCCAGCGAGTTGACGCATGACACTCATCATCGAGGACGGCACCGGTAAGCCTGACGCCGAAAGCTACGCGAGTGCCGAGGACTTGGCCATGTATGCCGTGAAGTTCGGCGCGGCCATCCCCGCAGGTGTTCCCGAGCAGGAAGCGTTGCTGCGCCGGGCCGCCTTGGTGATGGATGGCATGACCTGGAAGGGTCGCAAGATGAGCAGCGAGCAGGCCTTGTCCTGGCCGCGCCGGGAAGTGCTGCTGGATCAGGAGATCAAGCCGAATAACTACCTTCCTGCTCGCATCCAGTATGGGCAGATGGCGCTGGCCGCCGAGATCCATCTGGACGATATTGACCCGGTGGAGAAGCGCAAGGGTGCTATAACGCTGGAGCGCGTCGAGGGTGCGGTAACTCGGGAGTACGCGACCATCTCCAACACCAGCAACCGACTTCTTCCGGCGGCGCCGGATCGGCAGAGCGCTACGCAGTTTGCCGACTACCTACAAAAGCGCGGGCTGTTTGCAGTCCGTGCATAGTGTTAGCGTTGGAGCTCATCACATGGAGCTCCAATATGTCGGAAAGAAAAAGCGTGACCGAGAAGGAAATCGAAGCTTGGGATTTGTACGCAGCCGCTGCAATCACCGCCATCGCTTCGAGAGAGCCGGCCGACGGAGATGTGTTGGCAGATGAAGCCGCGCATTACGCAGATGCGATGCTACTTCGTCGTAGAAAAAAACTGTCCCAGCTTTGGGACGAAAGCTGAAAAATAATGGAGCCCAGCCGTCGAGCTGGGCTTTTCACATCTGGAGCCACCATGGCCTTCTACGACGAAATGGCCGTAATGGCTCTGGAGATGATCACAGAGTTCGGCCAGCCCGTGACCATCAGCAAGACAGAGTCTGGCGAGTACGACCCGGAGACGGGCGGCGAGGCGCCGGGGGCCACTATCGAACAGATCGCTCAGGGCATCCTGCTCGACTTTACCGGCCTCGAATTTCAAAACAACAGCCTCATCCGGCAGGGCGACAAGAAACTCAAGATCGCCGCGCAGGGTTTGGCCTGGGTGCCAGGTCTGCTCGACAAAGTGGTCGCTCAAGGACGCACCTGGTCAATCGTGCCCCCGCTGAAAGAGGTCAACCCGGCCGGTACCCGATGGCTCGACTGCTGCTATCGCCGCCTCGTATGACGCGCCGATCATTCTTACGGCGATCACCAACGCAACGGAAGCCGTTGTTTCGTCGGCCGGCCATGACCTAGAGGTTGGCGATTTTGTCGAGGTCACCTCGGGCTGGGCACGCCTGAACAAGCGGGTTGTATGCATCAAGACCGTGACCGCCGACTCGTTCGTGCTTGAGTCGATCAACACGGCCAATGCGGCACGTTTCATAGCTGGCGCGGGCGGTGGTTCGGTGCGCAAGATTCTGACCTGGGTGCCTGTGAGCCAGGTCACGGAATCAAGCAAGTCCGGCGGCGAGCAACAAAACGTCACGTACTCGTTTCTCGAGGAAGACGACGAACACCAAATCCCGACGTCGAAATCCCCATTGTCGTTCACGCTGACCATGGCGGATGACACGGCGCTACCTCACAACGAGGTACTGCTGGAAGCTGACGACGACAAGAAGCCGCGCGCAGTGCGCATCAACCTCGCCTCGGGTGGAGTCATCGTTTATAACGCTTACGCCTCGTTCGACAACGTGCCGTCGCTCACCAAGAATAATATTATGGCGGTGACCGCCGTGTTCGCCGTGTTCGCTAAATTCATTCGCTACGCCGCGTAATTGGAGAGCTCATGGCCAAGTTCAAATTGATCCAGAAGCCGACCTTCGAGGCGCCGGTGACGATTCAGCGTGCCGGTTATAGCGCCGAGAAGGTGGAGTTCAAGTACCTGGACCGCACCGCGCTGGCCGATCTGTACACAGGCTGGAACGAGCGGCACGACGAGCTGAGCAAGCAGGTAGGAGACATGGACCTCAAGGCATTCACTGCTGCTCAGATCGATCTGCAGGCTGACCAATTGCTTGATGTGGTCGTCGGCTGGGATATCGAGGAAAGGATTACGCCTGAAAATGTACGAATCCTCGTCAACTCGATCAACTCAGCCCCCAAGGCTGTGCTGAATGCCTACGCCGAAGCTTTCAGCGAGGCTCGCCTGGGAAACTCCTAAGCGCTGCACGCGCGCTCTATGAGCCGACGCTGGAGGGCACGGACGCCTTTCACCGCGGAGGACTATGGCTCAGAGGTCGGCATCTGGCCGGACAACTGGGAAGCCTTCAAAGTCTTCGAGGCCATGAGCACGCAGTGGCGCACAGGCATGGACTACAGCGTTCTCTCCGGGGTGATTCGGATGTGTGGCGTACCGATCGGCCAGCGACAAACCATTTTCAGCGACTTCCGGCGGATGGAGGCTGAAGCCCTGCAGGTGATGGCGGAACAGTGGGAAAGTGCGAGGTGCGCCTGATCCTCAGGCACAAAGACGCCAAACAACCAACATGACGCGGCATGGCCGCAGGAAAAATCCATGAATCACTCAGAATGTTTTATCTTCAACATCGCCTGGCGACGAGAATTCCCTAACCCAGCGCGTGACCCGGTCGAAGCTGACGTTCAGGATGGGCGCGCCGAATATTTATTCAGCGGCCCATACAGCCTTGCCGAAGGTGGAAAAACCGAAGTCATCAATGGCCAGCTATTATTCGCCGGCAGTAGTTCAAGGATTAGTTGATGTGATGGAAGGTTCGAGAGAAATTGCCATCCCCAAAGTAATTCAGGTTGTCGGCGAGTATTAATGCGAACCCAGATCCTACCGCCGCGAGCTCGTTGTAGATGGAATTGAAATCAGACTCTGAAAGAAACGTAATCACGCCACATCCAGTCTCAACACCTCTGTAGGCGAATTTTTCCGCGATAGGCGTGTAGTCGTCTTTTGATGTAACGATGACGTAGGGAAATATCGTTTGTCCTTCTCTCACATTGACCTCCAGGTCATAAACGCGCCGATATTGGCGCTATCCCAGTCCTTGGGCTTGCAGGCGAAGGACTGGGAAGATCCTTTAGCCTTTGGTTTGGGTTTGGACGATCAAGCGCCATCCGATGTTAGCCGCTGAGCCTGGGTGCTGATGCTTGTTCTGCGGCGGAAACTCCGTCCCTTTGTTGGACGTAATTTCATCGCCGCACCCTTCACAGCGATATATCCCTGATACGGGAACGGTGCTGCCGATTGCGTGGATCCTTCCCCAAACCGCACTGCCGAGAACTGACATCGGTGTCTTTTTGAGGTACTGCGCTGTTTCGTCAATTACGAGTGCCATGCTTGCGTCTTCCTTGATTGCTGAAGGCACAAAGCTACTACGGCGAACCTTTGCCCAGTTACTGGCATTCCATCCACGCTGGATGGGCACTCAGTTGGGGGCGAACGTGTTCAGATGTACCATGATGGCCACACGCTATGTTATGCGGCATTGGTCGGCCGGGTTGTAGCGAAAATCATCATTAGGAGAGCTGCCTCGTTATGGAAAACATGAGTGTTTTTGACGTAATTTCCTTTCTAGCAAGTGTTACCTCGCTCATTTTGGCAATTGTTGCCATAGCTGCGGCAAAAAACTCCGAGAGGGAAGTCCGAGCTAATTTCGAGAAAACGCAGCGCGTGATGGCTGAATATCAAGACAAAACCAAAGATGTTTTAGCGGAAATTGATAAACGAGCGGCAGTGATTGAGCGGACAGTGACGGAGTCGCAGCGGCATCTAATGGATACTATGACGAATATCATAAACGAGACCGTCATCCCCAAGAAGCCAGATGCCGGTGAGCAGATGGGGCTGCAGTTCATGCAGCAAATGTTGGCTAACCCGGCTCAGGCAGGTGAGTCGATGAAAGGGCTGGCTGAAATCATGGAGATTATCAACGCCCATGAGAAAAAATAGATCTAGCGGCCAGCCTACTTAGGAATCTATCAAAGCCCAGCCCCGCGCTGGGCTTTTTGCATCTGGTTGCCCGGGTCGGAGCACGGTATCGTGCCTGGCTACAACAGGACTTGGAGGCAGCGTGACTACTAGGAGTAGGAGCAGCGAAGAAGTACTTGAGTACTACATGGATTCAATGGGTGAGGTACTTGGCACAGCATTTTGGCACCTCAACCAGAAAATCCTTGAGGTGCACCTCGTTTGGGAGCAGTACAAGCAGCTCTACGGCGAAAGCGAGGAAACCGTGCGCACGCTCAATGAGACCGCGGGCTTATTCTTCATGGTGGTTCAAGATAGTCTGTGGGACTCAGTGATCCAGGGGATCTGCCGATTGACCGATCCAGCGCAGATGTCTGGCAGACAGAATCTCTCTATCCGTGCATTATCTGCGTTGATCGCCAACGAAGGATTGCGCAGGGAGGTAGCGGGCCTGTGTGAGGAGGCGCTATTCAAGGCTCAATTCGCGCGAGATCATCGCAACAAGCGGATTGCCCACCAGGACAAGAACCACCTCTATGATCGTGAGGCTCAGCCGTTGGGCGGCGTAAGTAGAAAGCTGATCAAAGAGATGCTTGGTGCAATCACGGCAGTCATGAATGCAATCAACGTGCACTACTGTGACACCACAATGTTCTACGACGATATTAGCTCGGGTGGCGATGCGGCTTGGTTGGTTTACAAGCTCAAAAGTTGATTACAGCGGTGATGCACGACCCAGCTAGCGCTGGGCTTTTTGCATCAGGTGGGCACGAAAAAGCCCAGCAGACCGGGCTAGCCTTCGACTGCGTCAAGCTGCTGCTGATCGAACATTTCGCTCAGCATACTCTCGTGCTTGCGCTGCGTGACGGAGTAGAACATTTTTCGGCTGAGCAGAATGCTCTTCATGCTATGAGCTGAAATGAGCTTCCTCGTCGGTACTGAGATCTGTACGGTCGTGCCATCGCGGGTGTCGGTCACTTCCAGCTGGTAGGACTCAATCAAGTCGCCACGCTTGGTGTGGCCGAGGCATTTGAAGGTTAGGGAGGGCTCTGTCACGGTGGTCTCCGATGCTCGTAGGCCGGGGCCAGCATACACAAAGCCCCATTCTATAACGTATAGAATGGGGCTTTGTGTAGGTGCTACAGCTTGTTCAAAAGGTCTGCGAAGGCCCAAAGCAAAGTGCCTACGGAAGCAAGAATAAACTCATGCTTCTGAACCTTTCTGGCGATGGCGTTGCGCATAAGGTCGTCTGCATATTTCGAGCGACGTTTTTGTTCTTTCTCAGCTATCTCTTGGATTTGCTGGGTGGTGGTTTCTGAGGAAACACCATATAAGTGTGGGCGCCTTTTCACCTGCATTAGTACGACGTCGACGGTAGCGCCTTCAATAACACCGAAGATATTCTTGACGTACCGTTCAAGCACTCCAGTTACTTCAAACATCATCGCTAGACACACTAGAAATGCGCCGAACCTCACTAACCACATCCAATCATCAAGTTGGATGCTCAGCCATGTCCCAATAGCGAGTACGGCTGTCGTTATTAAGTAGCCTGTTATCACATAACGCTTAGGGGTTCGAAAGGCTTTTTGCGCTATTTCATCGAAGGGTTTCATAGGTGTGCTGACGACCCTTGGGTTCGAACTCCGGGCTGTGAAAAGCCCAGCGTTTGTCCTGGCAAGGTTTCTAGGATTGCTAGATTGCCTCGCCTAGAGCAAGTAAGAGATGGTTGTTTGCATGTACCGGTTTTCTGATCAATATGATTCATAATGCACTAGGCCGAGGTGGAACTCATTGCGCCCGTGGCATTCTTTGCAGGTCCAATGTCTACCTGCAACAATTTCTTTCCGCAGAACAATTATGGTGTGGTTGCAATTTTTGTTTGCGCAGGCTATTTCGTGTTGGTGGAGCTCTCTAAGAATTTTATCATCTGATGTTCGTGTGAGAGTGTAACTAGCTGAGCAGTTGAAACAGTCGACTTCGATACTGTCAACTCCACGGGGCATCCTCCTGCGTATGCGTGTATTGCACTCGCAGCAATCAAAGCTGGAAAATACCCCGAGAGTACAATTGAATATGGAGGAGGCCAGCACTCGCTCTAAAGAGCTGGCGATCTCCTCACAACGCTTACGCATTTTTCCGTAATCGGAAGTTACTCCGGACCGTACATGTTTCAATGATGGTGAGTGTAGGTAGCTACCTAAAGCGTCGTAGTGTTTTTTGATGATCTGAAGGTTAAATACAACTTCAGCCCCTAGATGCCTCATGACTTCAGGGCTCTGTCCTGGTGCAGGTTCAATTCCGAAGCTGAGCGAGCTATCTGAATCTGCGCTGGAGTCAATTTCCAGGAGAACCAGCATAATTTTTTTTGGTTGCCAGGTTTCGTACTCTTCAGGAGGAAACTCCGCCTTGTAAGCTAATGCCCGATCGTACGTAACCCCTTCGATTGCCATGCGGAGCTCAAGCGCTGCGTATTTCAAGCGTTGATCATCGACGCTCGCAAGTTCATACCTCGCCAATGCCAGTGCTTTTCTCGCGCTAGATCTGTGAATGCTCATGGGCTTTCGCTCTGAAGGATGAGGTCTCTGCTATAAGAGCGAAGCTCCTCTTGATTGCATCGATCGTAGTCTCAAGGCCGGCGCTCTGAACGGCGGCGATTAGCACTATGAAGCCTTTGGAGAGTTTCTTCGTGAGGGACGGCATTGCTCGCATCCTTGCGCATGTGTGAGAAAAAAGCGGCCGGAATACTACCTGGCAATCGGAATATGTCGGAAGTATTCGCCAACAGCGCTGACGGTCCCTGGAGTTAGATCAACGTCGTCGTACCAGAATGAGGCGCGCAGCGGGATGTCAACGTTGAATATGCATACAAACTGTCCTTCATCCAGATCGAAGATGACTCGCTCAACAGCTGGCGCAAGCTCCGATCCTGTCATCGTTTCTCACAATTTGCAGCTGGTTCCTTGCTCAAAACGAAGGCCAGGAAAGGGGGCGAAGGGCAGGGTGAGTTGATGGCTACAGTATCCAACTAGCTCGCCCTTCTGGATGACTCTGACTGCGAGCAAAACCTTATGCATTGATGCTCCTATTATTGAGGCGTGCTGTCGAAAAGCCCGGCGGGTTGGGCATTGCGTGTGTTATTTGAAATTACGCTCGTAAAGCAGTTCGTTGCACCGGCGGGCGACTGTCAAAAAAAACCAGCCATTCAATGCTAGCCCCCCCAGTAAAAGAAACGCCAGAATTGCTGCAGGTGGCAGGCCGTGATCCTGGGAAAGACTGATTAGTTCGGGCGTGCTCTTCCAGACGACCGATACGTAAAAGGTCCCAATGAGAAAGCTTGGACCTCCAATAAAGGCGAGCGTCCAGTCGTTCAGATCTGCCAAGGTCTTCTTCGGACGATTACACCATGCAACAGAAATAGCTTTGAGGATCTTCATAGTGACTACTCCGTTTTGTTGAGTGCAAAGTAGCCCGGCGGGCCTGTCGTGGGCTAGCCTTTTGCGTCCCAGCCAACGACGATGCCATTTTCCAAGGTCACGCGCAGTAAAAATCGGTTGCCGCCTTCGTGATGATATTTCCAAATTTCGCGGGATTTGTTTTTCATATATTTTTGATCGATTGTCTCTGGCTCACCGGCTGAGTCGAATAGATGAGCAGCCGTCATTCCTTCCCAGATTTTTTGATCCAGAATTGCTTGGACGATGCTTTGGTCGGCGTATTTCTCTGAGAGATAATCGGTGCGAAGAGCGAGTTCCTCCGATTTTCTCTGTCGCTCTATCTCCACCCTAGAGGGGAGCAAACGTGCAGCTTGACGCTGCTGCTCACTTAGTAAGTATCTGCTTCCGTCAGAGTTTATTCTTGAGACGACGTGGTCGTCTTCAAGGCTTTCAACCAGCCGTGTAGCCCGCTCGTAACCAATTTTGAGGTGACGTTGAACTGCGGAGACGCTGCATCTACCCGTCGATATTACAAAGCGCGCAGCGTCGGGGTACAGGTGGTCTTCATTCTCCGTCAGATCAGAGATATCGAAGGCAGGGCTCTGTTTGGGGGCATCCTCTTGGATTGAGATGCCGAAAAGCGTTTTCCACCACGACATTCACCGCTCCTTGTTAGCTTGTCCGGCATGCGATTGTGAAAAGCCCGGCGGGCCGGCCTTGGTCATTCGATTTAGTTATGGTGATTATCACCACAACTGGAGCGTGTTTAATCCAAAAATTTCGGGCCTTGGCCAAAGCGTTTTTGTATTTTCCTTGACTGATGAGCAGTTCAAGGCCGAGTATGCCGTCATGAAGGCCCTTGAGCACCGAAAGGTGATAGCTCGGTTACCAATGAGTTTCCAGCGCAATCTAGCCTGAAGACAAAGCCTGGCACCGCGCCGGCCTCCTCGCATTTATCTACCGTTTCGCTGCCTGCTCGTAGACTGAGCTGCGTTCGCGTTTTCCGACGGCCAGAACCAAGATGACAATTCGCTCATCCTCAACGCGGTATACCAGCCGGTAGCCGGCGCCGCGCAATTTGATCTTGTAACAATCTTTCATACCGTGAAGCGCATCACTTGGCACTCGCGGTCCGGCCTGCCGCTCCTGAAGCTGTTTCAGAAACTGGAGACGTAGCGTGCCGTCGAGTTTTCGCAGTTCCTTGAGCGCCTTTGGATCCCATTCAACCTCGTACTCAGCGCCCATTGGCTATATCTGCCTCCGCCTCGCCAATCAGATCGTCGAGAGATGCTTGAACGGGTGTTTCGTTGGCGTCCAGCCGAGCCTTGACCAAGTGAATCAGTTCCAGCTCGTCCAAGCGCTCTACCATCGCTTCGTAGACATTTGCCGGAACCATGTAGCCCATAACGCGGTTGTGGTTCAATACCGCTACGGGCAGGCCGTTGGCACCGCTCAAGACGGATGATGGATTTTTCTTGAGTTCGGAAACGCTCACCGCTACGTCAGCCAGAATGTTTTGCATAGATAAGACCCCTATATAGGTCTTAATTCTGGTCTTTTTACTGCGGTGTAGCAAGTGCTAGCCCCAACGTTCAGAACTTGCTCGGCATTTGTAGAGCTGATCGAGGTCTTGAAGAGCTTGGAGTAGTCGAAGTCCAACCCAAATTCCCAGGCTGCGCTGCTGATTAAGTGGTCAGCGCGTCCCTGAAACCTTGAAGCCCGGCCATGCGCCGGGCTTTTTGCATCTGGCTCAAGGCTTTTCAGCGTTGGCCTTTTCAAGCTGGGCAGCTATGCCCTCAAGCAGCACCAAGTCTGACTCCTTAAGTCTTCCTGATGGGTGTACTCACCCTCGATCAATACCGGCCCGTACCATTCGGGTTGACCAGCACGCCAAGCGTGAGCTCTATTTTCTTCTCAAGGTTGAGCGCCGCCTTCTTACTCAATGAGCGGTGCCCACTTGGAAAGGCAAGATAGAATCCCCCGCATCAAAAACAAAGGAGGGTCGCGGATGTTCAGTCACATCACTGTTGGAACAAATAATCTTGATCAGGCTGCCGCTTTTTACGACGCCGTACTGATCCCCCTGGGGCTGTGTCGCCGTACCGTAACTCCTGATGGTGGACCGACGTCGGCATGCTGGGTCAAGCCAGATAGCGCCCTTCCTCGCTTTTATGTGTACAGCCCTTATGATCGCAACGAAGCCAGGGCAGGGAATGGCAGCATGGTCGCTTTCTCGGCTCCCTCTCCAGATGCGGTAGACGTTGCCTATACCGCCGGGCTTCATGCGGGCGGATCGGATGAGGGAGCGCCCGGCTTACGTCGGCAGTATGGTGAAGGTTACTACGGCGCATACTTGCGTGATCCAGATGGCAATAAGGTACATGTCGTTCATCGTGGAGATTTGTAAGTTCGGCACATTCTGGCTTGTACGGGATGTTTGCGGCAGTGCCGTTCTGGCTGCCGCCTTACCTGGGGCTTCATGATCGCGTCTTCTTGGAACGGCTGCCCGGGCGCACCAAACCAAGGTTTTCGCGCAGTGTGGTGCCGGTGTATTCGCGACGAAACAAACCACGCCGCTGTAACTCAGGAACGACCAAGCCGGCAAAATCCTCCAGCCCACCCGGCAAGTGCGGTACCAATATATTGAAGCCATCCGCCGCACCTTCTTCAAACCAGCGCTGCAGCTCATCGGCGATTTGCACCGGTGTGCCGATCACGCTGTAATGACCGCGTCCACCGGCAATGCGTCGGCCCAGTTGCGCCAGTGTCAGTTGTTCGCGTTGGGCCAGTTCGCTCAGCAGTTGCTGGCGGCTGCGTTGCCCGCTGTCGGTCAAGGGTAGCTGCGGTAGCGGCCCATCCAGCGGGTAGCCGGACAGGTCGAAATTACCCAGCATGCGCCCCAGCAACGCCACTCCCACCTCGGGTTCGACCAACGCCTGGAACGCTTCGAATTTGGCCTGGGCCAAGGCTTCGGTTTGCCCCACCACCACAAATACGCCCGGCATGATTTTCAGCGAATCGGCCTCGCGCCCGTATTGGCCCAGGCGAGCTTTGAGGTCGCTATAGAAGGCCTGCGCGTCGGCCAATGAGGTCTGCGCGGTAAACACCACTTCGGCGGTCTGCGCGGCCAGTTCACGGCCGGTTTCCGAGGAGCCGGCCTGCACGATCACCGGTTGGCCCTGGGGCGAGCGCGCCACGTTCAGGGGGCCTTTGACCTGGAAGTGTTCGCCCACATGGTCCAGTACATGGCGTTTACTTGGCTCGTAATAGCGCCCGCTGGCCTTGTCGCGTACGAAGGCGTCGTCGTCCCAGCTGTCCCACAGCCCCGTCACTACCTGATGAAATTCCCGTGCGCGGCTGTAGCGTTCGGCATGCCCCAGGTGTTCGTCGCGACCGAAATTCAGCGCCTCGGCCGCGTTGTCCGAGGTCACCAGGTTCCAGCCTGCGCGGCCGCCGGAGAGGTGATCCAGGGAGGCGAATTTGCGCGCCACGTGGTACGGCTCGTTATAGCTGGTGGTGGCGGTGGCGATCAGGCCGATATGCTCGGTCACGGCACTGAGGGCCGAGAGCAGGGTGAGCGGCTCGAAATGATCCGAGCGCGCCATGTGGCTGGCGACCTCACCGGTGGCGGCGGCGATGCTGTCGGCCACGAACAGTGCGTCGAACTTCGCCGCTTCCGCCACCCGTGCCAAATGCTTGTAGTGGGCGAAGTCCAGGCCAGCGTTCGCCGGTACGTCGGGGTGGCGCCAGGCGGCCACGTGGTGCCCGGTAGCCATTAGGAAGGCGCCGAGTTTGAGTTGACGGCTCATGCTAGAAATCCTTGCGCAGTTGCACGCCGAAGTAACGCTCATCGTCACGAGGCACGGCGCGGTAGATGTAGTTGCCGCCGCTGGCCAGCAGCGGTGAGTAGGATTTGTCGGCGAGGTTCTTCGCCAACAGCGCCACGCGCCAGCCGTTGGTGTAGTCGGCCAGGGCCACGCTGGCGTTCCAGATGCCGTAGGCGCCTTGTTTGGTGTCCAGGTTCTGGCTGATGTCGTACTGCACTTCGCTCTGCCAGCTGTAGTCAGTGCCCAGTTCGATATCCAGGCCGTTATCCAAGGGGATGCTGTAGTCGGCGCGCACGTAGCTTTTCCAGTCCGGGCTGAACGGCAGTGGCTTGCCATTGACGTTGCAGGTCGCCGCCGCGCCTGGCGGGCACGCGAACTGATCGATGCGCGCCCGGGTATAGGCCAGGGCGCCGGAGAGCTTGAGTTGCTGGGTGGCTTGCAACGCGTAATCGAGCTCGACGCCTTCGGTGCTGACGCTGCCAGCGTTGATCAAGCGCGTTACGACTTGGCCAGCGACGGTGTCGAAAAAGTTGGCCTGGTAGTTGTCGTAGTCACTGTGGAACACCGCCAGGTTGGTGGTCAGGCGGTTGTTCCAGGCAGTGGCCTTGATTCCGGCTTCCCAGGTATTGGAAGTCTCCGGCTTGAGCGCGTCGGTGTCGCGCGGCTGCATGTTGAAGAACACGTTATAGGCCGGGCCTTTGTAGCCGCGCGAGTAGGTGAGGTAGCTGGTCACGGTGTCGCTGATGTCGTACTGCACGCCCAGCCGCCCGGACCAACCGTCCTCGTCTACCGAACCAGAACTCGATGTCGCCGGTTGAATGCCGCTGACGGCAGTGGCAGAGGTGGACACGCGGCGATGGTCGTACTTCAAGTCGTCATGGGTGTAACGCAAACCGGCGATGCCGCGAAAGCGCGAGGTGAAGTTGAGCGTGGTCTCGCCGAACGCCGCGTAGCTGTCGCTGGTGGTGTTGTAGTCGGCAATGCCACGGTCTATACGCGTCGTGGTGGTGAGGGTGCGCTGGTAGGTTTCTTCATCCTTGCCATGCATGTAGAACAGGCCGCCGACGTACTCCATGAACTCACCTTTGGGCGAGGCCAGGCGCAGCTCCTGGGAATACTGGTCGAAAGCCAGCTCGCCTTTGTCGGCGGTGCCGGGGAACGCGGCAGTGACCGTGCCGAGACGGTCGCCATCCTGATATTGAGTGTTGTCCCAGCCACGCCAGGCGGTGATCGAGGTGAGGGTGTAGTCGCCCAGGTTCCAGTCCAGCTGCGCCGACAAACCCTTGTTGGTATCTTCCACATGGCTGCGGGTATCGGTGTTGATATCGCGGTTGTCACTTGAGGCGCGCACCGGCCTCAAGGCATTGCTGAACGCCGGGCTCAGGGACTTGCTGACCACGCCATTGGGTGCGTCATCGTGGGATTGCATGTAGTCGGCGATCAGGGTCAGTGTCACGTCATCGTTAGGCGTGAATTCCAGCTTGCCGCGAATGCCCTTGTGGTTGTAACCGTTAACCTCTTGGCCATTGTGGCGGTTATCGACGTTACCGTCGTAGCTGCCGAACAAGGTGCTGACCGAACCCTTGAGCACCTCCGGCACCAGGCTGCCGCCGATGCCAAAGCGCGTGCGGCTTTCATTGCCGCTGTAGAACGACTGGTCGATAAAGCCGTGGGTCTGGGCAGTCGGCGCCTTACTGGTGATATTCAGCACACCAGCCGACGCGTTCTTGCCGAACAGCGTGCCTTGCGGGCCACGCAGCACCTCGATGCGCTCCAAGTCCAACAGGTCGAGCGTGGCCTGGCCGGGGCGCGCATAGACCACGCCGTCAATCACCGTGGCCACCGTTGGCTCAACGCCCGGCGAGGTAGAAACGGTGCCCACGCCACGCACGAACAGTGACGTGTCCTTGTTCGAAGCGCCGGTGCGAAAGTTCAGCGATGGCACCTGCTGCGCGATGCTCGCCACCCCGTTGCGATTGTCACGCTCCAGTTGCTCGCCCTCGAGCACCGAGACGGCCACCGGGACTTTTTGCAGCGATTCTTCGCGGCGGGTGGCGGTGACTGTCACGGATTGAAGCGTGGGTTCCTGCGCGTCAGCCGCAACAGCGCCGCAGACGGGCAAGGCGCAAAGGCCTGCCAGAAGCAACAAAGGGGTGTGCCGTGGAAAGTTATGCATGCTGTGCCCGCTCGAAAAAATACCCTGGTCCGCTGCGGTTCTGCGACCGTCAGCGCCTGTGAAAATGTCTTGGGCATTCGCTCGAGCGAGTAGCAGACAGTGCGCTTTGTTAGCGCTAACATCTGGATTATTGAAGGCGACCGTTTAGAGCGTCAAATACTAAAAAATTAGTTTTATATTCCTTTTTGAGGATTGTGCCGTGGACGAACACAAACCGCGCAAGCGCCGGGGCGCCGGCCGCGTCACCCTCAACACCGTGGCGCGCCAGGCCGGGGTGTCGGCCATTACCGTGTCGCGTTACTTCAACCAACCTGAACAGGTTTCGCCCGAGCGCCGTGAACGTATCGCCGAGGTAGTTGCGCAGTTGGGGTATGTGCCGAATCTGGTGGCCGGTGGATTGGCCTCCGCGCGCGGCAAAATCGTTGCGATGGTGATCCCGAATATCTCGGGACCGATTTTTGCCAATACGCTGCAGGGCTTCAGCGACACCCTCAGTCGTCACGGCTACCAGCTGTTGCTGGCCTCCAGCTATTTCAGCGTCGAGCAGGAGGAAAGCGCGGTGCGCGCTTTTCTCGGTTGGTCGCCGGCAGCGCTGGTGCTGACCAGCCGCTTTCACAGCCCAGGCACCGAGAAGATGATCGCCGAGGCAGATATACCGATCGTCGAAACCTGGGACTACGTGCCGGAACGCGCGCCGTTGCAAGTGGGTTTTTCCCATTACGAAGTGGGCGTCAGCGCCGCGCGCTACTTGCATGGCAAGGGCTATCGGCGCATCGCCTTCGTACAGAACAGCGCAGTAGGCGACTTCAGTGCGTTGGAGCGCCGCGATGGGTTTACCGCGACCCTTTCCGAGTTGGGTGTGCAGCCCTGGGTCTTTGTGCCGGACGCCGACCGCGCCCCCTTCGACGCCGGCAAGCAGGCCATGGAAGCGCTGATGGGGCAGGCGATCACGCCTGACGCGATTTTCTTCGCCAATGACAACCTCGCCGCTGGCGGTTTGCTGGCCGGTCAACGCGCCGGGCTGAGCATCCCCCAGGACTGCGCCGTATTGGGATTCGGCGACTACCCGTTTGCCCCCATGTTGTTGCCCAGCCTCAGCACCCTCCAGCCACCCGCGTTGGAGATTGGTGTACTCGCTGCCACACGCGTTCTGCAAAGTCTGGGTGTATTAGCCACCGATGAGGAAGTTAAGCGCTTGAATCTTTTGCACTGTCAGTTAATTGAAAGAGAGAGCACCTGAAGGACCCGCCGTTATGGCTAAGTGCAACTAGTGGCTATTGGCTGCTAATGCTCTAAATCAGTGCATTTGGCAATGTTTTGTATTTAATTACCCGTCATCCGGAACTAGGGCTATAACTTCCAGTCGATACACCCGGCTAACGCCTGCCTGGGCTATGGCGAACTAATGGCATTGTTCGGTAGTTCTAAATAGCCATACTTTTCGCAACGTTAGATATTCCTCAATGATGTCGTCAGCGCCCATCGATGCTTGCAAGATGCAGATCCCGCACACCGACCAGGTGTGCGCGTGGCTGATGCAGCACGCCGGGCTCAAAACCGCTGATCTGGAACGCGCACAGCGTTTATCCACCGAGCCTGGCGACCTGCTCGGTTTACTCACGCGCTTGGGCTTGGTGTCTGAAATCGAACTGGCTCGCGCCTGGGCCGATTTGCTGAATGCGCCACTGCTGCTGGCCGACGCGGCGCCGCCGTTGCTCGACCCGCTTCCCGTGCTCACCGAGCGCTTCATGCGTCACTACCAGGTAGTGCCCATGGGGTGGCACCAGGGTGGGTTGCGCGTGATGGCCGCCAACCCGGCGCAGTGGTATCCGTTCCTGGCCCTGGCGTATGCCTGTGAGGTGCCGGTGTGGCTGGCCATCGGTTCGCGTACTGAAGTCGACACGCTGATCGAGCGCTATTACGGTCAGGGCCGTTCCGCCATGGGCAGCCTGATCGAAAACCTCGATGAGCAGGGGGGCGCCCTGGAAGATATCGAACACCTCAAGGACATGGCTTCCGAAGCACCGGTGATTCGCTTGGTCAACCTGATCCTGCAGCGCGCGGTGGAACAGCGCGCTTCGGATATCCATATCGAACCCTTCGAAAACCAACTCAAGGTGCGCTACCGCATCGACGGTGTGTTACACGACGCCGAAGCGCCGCCGGCCAGTTCGTCGGCGGCGGTGATCTCGCGGGTGAAGATCATGGCGCGCCTGGACATTGCCGAACGGCGCTTGCCCCAGGACGGGCGCATCATGCTGCGCATTCAGGGCAAGGCGCTGGATCTGCGGGTGTCCACGGTGCCCACCAGCTTTGGCGAGTCGGTGGTGATGCGCCTGTTGGACCGCCAAACCGTGCAATTCGACTTCTCCAGCCTGGGCTTTGATGGCGCGCGCCTGGCGGCCTTTCTGGACCTGTTGGCGCGGCCCCACGGCATCCTGTTGGTCACCGGGCCTACGGGCTCGGGCAAAACCACCACGCTCTACACCGCGTTGTCGCAGCTCAATACCGCTGAACGCAAGATCATCACCGTGGAAGACCCGGTGGAATATCAGCTTGAAGGGATTAACCAGATCCAGGTCAAGCCGGCCATCGGCCTGGACTTTGCCGGAGCGCTGCGCGCCATCGTGCGCCAGGACCCGGACGTGATCATGATCGGCGAAATCCGCGACCTGGAAACCTGCCGTATCGCCGTGCAGTCCTCCCTCACGGGTCACTTGGTGCTCTCAACCCTGCACACCAACAGCGCCGCGGCGAGTATCACGCGCTTGCTGGACATGGGCGTGGAAAGCTACCTGATTGCCTCCACGGTCAGCGGTATCCTCGCCCAGCGCCTGGTGCGCCGCCTGGACCCTGGCACGCGGGTGGCTTTCCAGGCCCCGCCGGAATTGATCCAGGAGCACGGCCTGGATCGCCTGACCGAGCAGCGTCCGATCTTGCTTTACCGCGGCGATTATCACGGTCGCAGCGCCCTCACTGAATTGTTGGTAATGAACGACGAGTTGCGTGGCCTGCTAATGGGCCACGCCGACGCCGCCAGCCTCGAACACGCCGCCCGCCGCGCCGGTTTGCGCACCTTGTATGAAGACGGTTTGCGCCAGGCCCTGGCCGGTGTCACGTCCTTGGAAGAAGTGCTGCGCGTCACCCGTGGTGACGACGCGTGAGCCTGTTCAAGTTCCGCGCCCTGGACAGCCAGGGCGTGGCCCAGAACGGCACGTTGCAGGCCATTGACCAGGCGGCCGCTGTCGCCGTCTTGCATCAGCGCGGGTGGTTGCTACTGCACATCGAAACGGCCAGCGGCCCCTTGTTGCGCCAGGCACGCGGGCAGTTGAAGGGCGCAGCGCTGGTGAGTTTTACCCAGCAATTGGCCACGCTACTGGGCGCCGGCCAGCCCCTCGAGCGCGCTTTAAACCTGTTGCTCAAGCAAGCCCGTCATCCCCAGGTGCGGGCCTTGATCGAGCGTATCCGCGACCAGGTCAAGGCTGGCAAACCGCTGTCGGCGGCGCTGGAGGAGGAGGGCGGCACGTTTTCCCCGCTGTACCTGAGCATGGTGCGCGCCGGTGAAGCCGGCGGGGCGCTGGAAGGCACCCTGCGCCAGCTCAGCGACTACCTGGAGCGCAGCCAGTTGCTGCGCGGCGAGGTGATCAATGCGCTGATCTATCCGGCGTTCCTGGTGGTGGGTGTACTGGGTTCCCTGGCGCTGTTGCTGGCCTATGTGGTGCCGCAATTCGTGCCGATTTTTCAGGACCTTGGCGTACCGATTCCACTGATCACCCAGGTGATCCTGGGGCTCGGCGAGTTCCTCGGCGCCTACGGCCTGGTGGTGCTGGCCGGGTTGTCGATCAGTGGATGGGTCCTGGCGGCGCGCCTGCGCGACCCCCTGCGCCGTGAGCGTTACGACCGTCACCTGATGGGCATCCGCGTGATCGGCCCGCTGTTGCAACGGGTGCAAGCCGCCCGCCTGGCCCGCACCCTCGGCACGTTGCTCAGCAATGGCGTGGCGCTGCTGCCCGCGCTGGTGATCGCCCGGCAGGTTTGCAGCAACCGTGCGCTCCAGGCGCAAGTGGCGCTGGCGGCGCAACGGGTCAAGGGCGGCGGCACCCTGGCCGATGCGTTCGGTCGCCAGCCGCTGCTACCGGAGCTGGCGCTGCACATGATCGAAGTCGGCGAACAGGCCGGTGAACTGGACAGCATGCTGCTCAAGGTCGCCGACATCTTCGACGTCGAGGCCAAGCGCGCCATCGAACGCTTGCTCGCTGCACTGGTGCCGACCCTGACCGTGGTCATGGCGGTGCTGGTGGCGGTGATCATGCTGGCGATCATGCTGCCGCTGATGAGCCTCACCAGTCATATATGAACTTTCAAGGAGCAGAACCGATGAAAACCCGACACCGCCAAGGCGGCTTCACTCTTTTGGAAATGCTGGCGGTGATCGTGCTGCTGGGCATTGTTGCGACCATTGTGGTGCGCCAGGTCGGTGGCAATGTGGACAAGGGCAAGTACGGCGCAGGCAAGGCGCAACTGGCCAGTTTGAGCATGAAGATCGACAGCTACGCCCTGGACGTGGGCGCGCCGCCCAACAACCTGCAACAACTGCTCGACAAGCCCGCCAGTGCGTCCAACTGGGCCGGCCCCTACGCCAAGCCTTCGGAGCTGAAAGACCCGTTCGGCCATGGGTTTGGCTATCGCTTCCCCGGTGAGCACGGCGCCTTCGACCTGATCTTCTACGGCCAGGACGGCCAACCCGGCGGCGAGGGCTACAGTGCCGATCTGGGCAACTGGGAATAACCCGCCCATGGCCCAGCGAGGCTTTACCCTGCTGGAGATGCTGGTGGTCATTCTATTGATCGGCATCGCTGCCGGGTTGTTGGGGCTGGGTGTACGACAAGGGTTGCTGGTGGCCAAGGAGCGGCGGGTGGTCGCGCAGATGGTCGAGGCCCTGCGCGCCACGCGGGCGAGCGCGATCGTCAGCGGCCAGACGGCGCACACTCAATTCGACCTCCAGGGCCGCACGTTCCAGGCGCCAGGGCGTGCGTCACAGCGGTGGCCGGCTCAGGTGCAGGTGACCTTGCACAGTGCCGAGCAGGCCGGAGCCGCCGTGGTGTTCTATCCCGACGGCAGTTCCACCGGCGGTAACCTGCTGCTGGCCAACGGTAGCCGGCGTTGGCGCATCGACATCGGCTGGCTCACCGGCAGTGTGCAGTCCAAGGCGCTGCCATGAAGCGCCAGGCCGGTTTCACCTTGCTGGAAATGCTCGCCGCCCTGACGTTGATGGCGGTGTGCAGCAGCGTGTTGCTGGTTGCCTTCGGCCAGAGCGCTCGCTCCTTGTCCCAGGTGGCCCACAGCGACCGCCTCACCCATGCGGCGCTTACGCTACTGGACCAGGAAGCTGCCGGCCCGCTGATTGAAGGAACCCGCCAAGGCGAACTTGACGGCATCCATTGGCAATTGACCAGTACCCGCCAACAGCCGCACCTGTTTCGTCTTGACCTGAACGTGCGTGAAGGCGCGCATCAGGCGCACTTCAGCACCTTGAAGGCACGCCTGTGAAGCGCCGTGAGCAGGGCTTCACGTTGCTGGAAGTGCTCGTGGTGCTCAGCTTGCTTTCGGTGTTGTTACTGCTGGTGAGCGCAGCGTTGCTGGGGGCCAATCGGGCGGTGGCCAAGGCTCAGGCCTACACCGCCAGCCTGGATGAAATGCGCGCCGCCCAACAGTTTTTGCGCACCTCAATCAGCGAGGCGCTGCCGTTAAAACTCACTGACGACGACAGCCAGGCCGAGGGTTTCTTGATCGGCACGCCGGAGCGGCTGCAGTTTGTAGCGACCCTGCCCGGTGTCTTGGGCGGGGGGATCCAGCGCTTTACCCTGCAACGGGTCGGGCAGGATCTGCAGGTGGCTTTTTCGCAGAGGGCCTCCCACGCCAACGCGCAGCGCGATGAGCCGCAGGTGCTTTTGCATAACGTCCAGGCGCTGCAGTTCAGTTATCGCGGTATATCGCCACTGGGCCAGCCCACCGACTGGTTGAGCCCGTGGCCCTGGCCCCGGCGCTTGCCCACAGCGGTGCGTATCGACGCCGCCGTCAATGGGCCGGTGCCGTGGGTTACTCAGGTGGTTGCGTTGCGCCTGAACCTGTCCAGCGCGAGCAGCGAAGAATGAAGCGCCAACGCGGTGCGGCCCTGTTGCTGGTGCTGTGGGTGCTGGCCTTGCTCAGCGTATTGCTGGGTGGACTGGCCGGGTGGGTGCAGCTGCAAAGTCGCCAGGCGCTGTGGCTGCGCCAGCACACCCAGACACTGTTGGCCGCCCAGGCCGGAATCGCACAGGTCATGGCGCAAGGGCAGTGGGTGGCGGACGGGCGTTCTATTGCGCTGACCTTCGACGACGCCCGCTTACAGGTCAGTGTGCGCAGTGAGCGCGGCAAGCTGTACCTGGTCAACGCCGCTCTCCAAGACGTCACGCACCTGGCCCTGGCCTGCGGCGCTACAGCGGCCCAGGCCCAGCAGTTGGCCAAAGCTCTTGAGACGCGCCGCCAACAGGGCCTGGCGCCGTTTCGGGTGCTGGAAGAGGTGCGTCAACTCCCCGGTATGACCCAGGCGCTCTACAGCCAATTGCTGCCTGAAATCACCTTGTGGAGCGACCTCGACCGGCCCGCTCCGGCATTCGCCAGCCCCCTGATGCGCAAGGCGTTGAACCTGCCACGCCAGGACGCCGAGGGCGTCGACCCCGGCCAGGTGGTGGAAATCGACAGCCGCGCCGAGCGCCCCGGCGGCTATCAGGCACGCCTGCGACTCACCCTTTTATTGAGCCCTGCGGAGGACAGCGCACAGCCCTATCGGGTGGTGCGGTGGCAAGAATGATTCAACTCGAACCGATTGCCCGCTATTGGCGCGCCAGCCTGCTGCAACAAGGCTGGCGCTTGTGGCTCACGGAGTTACGCGGCTGTGTGCCGAAGTGGCTGGCGTTCCAGGAGCCGCCTGAGCAGGTTCATCACTGGCCGCTGACGGCGCCGGTGGTGCCAGGCAATGCGCGCCAGGTGCTGATGCTTGCCCCCGACGCGGTGTTGCAGCAAAGCGTGCAACTGCCTCTGGCCGCTGCACGTAACCTCATGGAAGTAGTTGGCTATGAACTGGACCGCTACACCCCGTTTGACGCCGAGCAGCTCTACTTCGTCGCCCGTCAGGAGCGGCGCACACCTGGCCACCTGGAGGTGAGGGTGGTGGCGATCCTGCGCGAGCGCCTGGACCAGATTCTCACCGACTGCGCTGCCCTCGGCCTGTACCCGCACCGCGTGGATGTGGCGGGCTTGGGTATTGATCTGCTGCCCGCGCCGTTACGCCCGCGTTCGCGTTCCGCCGGCAAGCAATTGCAGCGCAGCCTGCCGTGGTTGTGCGGCGCGTTGCTGATCGCGGCGATGCTGTTGTGGCTCAACGACCGCCAGCGGGTACTCGACAGCATGCGCGCCACTGTCCAACAGCAAAAAGCCGAGGTCGCCCAGGTGCACGCCCTGCGCCAGCAACTGCTCAATACCCGTGGTGCGGCGCAGTACCTGTCCCAGCGTAAACGGGCGCAACCACCCCTGGCCGCGCTGCTGAATGACTTGACCAGTTGCCTGCCCGCCGACACCTGGCTCGACCAATTGGACGTCAAGGACGGCGAGGTGAGTTTTTCCGGCCAGAGCGCCAAGGCCAGTGGCCTGATCAGCCGCATCAAAGGCTGCCAGCGCTTGGACAACGCGCAGTTCGAAGGGGTGATCCAACCCGACGCACGCACCGGCAAGGACCAGTTTGCCTTGCGTGCCCACTTACGCCAGGAGGCCGCCGATGCGCCGACCCCTTACACCCCGTGAACGCCGCGGCGCCGCCTTGTTGACCCTGGCTTTGGTGCTCGGCGCGGCCTATTGGCTGTTGATCGACAGCTGGTTCGCCGGCCCGCTGCGGGCCATGGGTGAACAGGCCGAACAGTTGCGTGAACAGCAGCAGCGCTATGCCAGCGTCATACGCCAGGGCGATGCGTTGCGCAAACAGCTGGCGCAGGCACAGCAAGACCCGGCCAGCAGCGCCAGCCTGTTGCCGGGGGACGACCCGGACGTGGTCGCCGCCGACCTGATGCAGCGTCTTGCCGACCTGATCAACAGCCACGCCAACCTCGGCGGCGGCTGCAACCTCACCCAGCGCAAGCCGATCACGCCTGAACAGGACGACAGCGAGCCCTATCGTCAGGTCAAGGTCAGCCTCACGCTCAATTGCGCCATCGAACCGCTGACCGCGATCCTGCATGGGCTGGAATATCAGCCGCCTTTTCTGTTCGTCGATGAGCTGCATATTCGTCGTGACAAACTGGCGCCGGCCAATGGCGGGGCGGGCAAGCTGGCGGTGCAACTGCTGGTACGCGGCTACCTGCAACCGGCGCGGGTGGCACCGTGATCGGCCCCTTGCGCCCTCTGGAATGGGGTTGGCTCGGCGTGGCCGCGCTTTTGGGGCTGTTGATGGCGATGATCCTCAGCAGCATCGGCGATGCCCCGCGGTGGTTACCCGATGCGCCGGTGCATGCGCCGCCCTCGTTCCAGGTGCAGGCCGCGCCCACGCCGGCGTTGCAAGACCTTGCTGGCACTTGGCAAACGCCGCTGTTCAGCCCGGATCGCCGCCCAGACCGGGAGGTGGGTAAAACCCAGGTGGCGAGCCTGGCCAACCTGACCCTCAGCGGCATCCTGATCACCGGCAACCTGCAAATGGCCATGCTCAAGCAAGCCGGTGGCCCCACGCTCACGGTGCGCTTGGGCCAGGCGTTGCCCAACGGCTGGCGCCTGGAACACCTGACCCCGCAATACGCCCGTTTTGCCCTGGACGGGCGCACCCAGACCCTGAGCCTCTACGGTAAGCGGCTACCCCTGATCTCACATCCCCGCGAGTCTCTCCCTTGATCGATATGCGCACTTCGCTGTTTTGCCTGGCTACCGCCGTCTCCCTGGGCGGCTGTGGATCTTTGCCCGACACCCTCGACCCGGACGACGAGCTGCTGCACGAGGCCCTGCAGGGCACCGGCGCGCAACGCCCGCCGCTTCAGACGCCTGTGGCCCAAAGCCCTCCACCTGCCACCCAGGCCCCGCCACAGCGCCAGTTGATTCGCGGCAATCAAGCGTTCGTGCGCCAGCCCAAGGCGCCTGTAAACGTGCCGGAGCAGGGCGGCGACATCGTGTTCAACTTCGCCGATCAGCCCATCGAGGCCGTGATCAACAGCGTGATGGGCGACCTGCTGCACGAGAACTACAGCATCGCCGAGGGCGTGAAGGGCACGGTCAGCTTCTCCACCTCCAAGCCTGTAGACAAACAGCAAGCGCTGTCGATTCTCGAAACCCTGCTGTCCTGGACCGACAACGCCATGATCAAACAGGGCAACCGCTATGTGATCCTGCCGGCCAACCAGGCAGTGGCGGGCAAGTTGGTGCCGCAGATGCGCGTGGCGCAACCGGCCAGCGGCCTCTCGGCACGTCTGTTTTCACTGCGCTATATCTCGGCCACCGAGATGCAGAAACTGCTCAAGCCCTTCGCCCGTGAAAACGCTTTTTTGTTGGTGGACCCGGCGCGCAATGTGCTGAGCCTGGCCGGCACGCCTGAAGAACTGGCCAACTACCAGGACACGATCGACACCTTCGATGTGGACTGGCTCAAGGGTATGTCGGTGGCGGTGTTTGGCCTGCAACGCGCCTCGGTGGCCGAGCTGATGCCCGAGCTGCAAGCCATGTTCGGCACGGACAGTGGCACACCCCTGGCCGGCATGCTGCGGTTCTTGCCGGTGGAGCGCACCAACTCGGTGGTGGCGATTTCTTCCCAGCCCCAGTACCTCAGCGAAGTGGGCGACTGGATCCGCACCATCGACGAGGGCGGCGGCAACGAGCCGCAGATGTATGTGTACGACGTGCGCAATATGAAGGCCGCCGACCTCGCCAAGTACCTGCGGCAGATCTACGGCAACGGCGCGATCAAGGATGACGCCCCGGCGAAGGTAGCGCCGGGCTTGCGTACCACCACCTTGTCCTCGTCCACCAGCGCCGGTTTGCAGGCCAACGCGCCCGTGCCCGCAGCCGAAGAACCTGAAGCCGAGCCTGCCGAAAACACCCCGGCATCGCCCACCAGCGACCTCGAAGCGGGCACGCGCATCACCGCGCAAAAGAGCAGCAACCAACTGCTGGTGCGCACCCGCCCGGCGCAGTGGAAAGAGATCGAAGCGGCGATCAAACGCCTCGACAACCCACCGCTGCAAGTGCAGATCGAAACTCGCATCCTGGAGGTCAAGCTCACCGGCGAACTGGACCTGGGCGTGCAGTGGTACCTGGGCCGCCTGGCCGGTAATTCCACCAGCACCACGGTGGCCAACGCCTCCGGCAGCCAAGGCGCCTTGGGCGGTGGCGGGGCAGGGCTGGGGGCGGCGGACTCGTTGTTCTATTCCTTCGTCAGCTCCAACCTGCAAGTGGCCCTGCATGCCCTGGAAACCAACGGGCGCACCCAGGTGCTGTCGGCGCCATCGCTGGTGGTGATGAACAACCAGCCGGCGCAGATCCAGGTGGGGGACAACATTCCCATCAGCCAGACCACCGTCAATACCGGCGACGCCGACACCACCTTGAGCAGTGTCGAATATGTGCAGACGGGGGTGATTCTGGATGTGGTGCCGCGCATCAATCCGGGTGGGCTGGTGTACATGGATATTCAGCAACAGGTCAGTGATGCTCAGAACCCGACGGGGAGCAGTGAGACGCCGGTGAACCCACGCATCTCCACGCGCTCGGTGTCGACCCAGGTGGCGGTTCAGAGTGGCCAGACAGTGTTGCTCGGTGGGTTGATCAAGCAGGACAACGCGGAGCGTGTCAGTGCCGTGCCTTACCTGGGGAAGATTCCGGGGTTGCGCTGGTTGTTTGGCAATACCGGCAAGTCCAAGGACCGCACGGAGCTGATTGTGCTGATTACGCCGAGGGTGATTACCAGCAGCAGCCAGGCGCGGCAGGTGACGGATGATTATCGCCAGCAGATGCAGCTGTTGCGACCGGCTCAGTGATCCTGGCTGCACCGAGTACCAATGTGGGAGGGGGCTCGCTCCCGATGGTGGCCTGACAGCCCGCGATCAAAAATGTGGGAGCTGGCTTGTCTGCGATGACGGCCTGCCAGCCGGCACCTATCAACCTGACACCCCGGAATCAAAAATGTGGGAGCTGGCTTGCCTGCGATGACGGCCTGCCAGCCGACGCCTATCTACCTGACACTCCGCAATCAAACTGTGGGAGCGGGCTTGCTCGCGAAGGCGGCCTAACAGGCGACGCAGTTATACCGGGTACATATCCATTCCTGCTGTCACGGCTACTTAGGGTTCCGCCCTGACGGCGGCTCACTTTGCAAAAGCGGCAAAGTAAGC